>CADBTE010000262.1 GCA_902797455.1 uncultured Planctomycetota bacterium
AGCTCCTCGACCGTCACGCGATTCTGCTCGCCGAGGTAGTAGGAGATATTCCCCATGTGAGCCAGACTGGCCGACAGATGACCGCAGTGGGCGTCGGCGTTGAGCTTCTCGGGCGTGCCGTCGAGAATGCACTGAATAAAGTTCGAGAAATGATACTCGTCCCCGCCTCCCTCAAAGCTCGCGATCTCTTGTCCATCGGGGTCGAAGGCGGCGCAGCGGCCGTATTCCTGCTGAACAACATACCCTTCGGACCCGTAGGCGATCGCGCCGATCTTCGCGGTGAGGTAACTGTCGGTCTCCAGCCCGCGTGTCTCGAAGACAAGAGTCTTACCGCCGTCGTAGTTGTAGATCGAAACCTCGGTATTGGCGGTATCGCCGGCATCGACGTAGTTCGGGTCTTTCTTCTCGACGTCGTAGCCGAGTCGGCCTCCGTAGGTAATAACACTGTTCGGGAGGACGTCCGGGCCAAGGAAGACACGGGCGATGTCGAATTGGTGCGGACCCTGGTTGCCGCTGTCGCCATTGCCGTAGACCCGCTGCCAATGCCAATCGTAGTGGAACTGCGGACGCGTCAGCGGAAGGATCTGGGCCGGACCGGACCAGATGTTATAGTCGACCGATTCCGGAACCTCGTACTGACCGAGCGGACCGATCGCCTTGCGTCGCTTATAGCACAGACCGCGGGCAAGTTTAACCTCTCCGATCTTGCCGTCACGGATATATTGAGTCGCCTCGACCACCGCCGGATTCGAACGGCACTGCGACCCGACCTGGCAGCAGACACCGTACTTTTTAGCGGCGGCGACCAGCGCGCGTCCCTCGTGAATGTTGTGGCAGATCGGCTTTTCGATGTAGGCGTGTTTGCCGGCCTGCATTGCCCACACACCGCACAGCGCGTGCCAATGGTTTGTCGTCGCGCACGAGACAATATCCAAATCGGCGTCGCCGAGCGCCTCGCGCATATCGACGGTCGTTTTGGGACGCTGGCCCTGCATCTGCTCCACCTTATCGGCGGCGCGCTCCAGAACAGCCTTGTCGGCGTCGCACAGCCAGGCGATGCGGGTTTGCGGGAGTTTGTTGAACATCGGGATATGGGAACCCGCGCCGCGGCCGCCGCAGCCGACGACCATGACGTTGAGGATATCGTTCGGCCCGGCCTTGGGAGCGTCTTGGGCACGCAGGGCGCGGGGCAGCGCCAGCGTCGTGGAGGCTAAAGCCGCGGCGAAGAAAGAGTCGCTCAAAAATTGACGACGTGTGATACGGGACATGGAGTACCTCGTTATGTTTGATTGTGGTGAACGCGGGGGAGGGAATCAGCAGTCGACCGGCTTGCGGGTGCGGATCGACTCCATTTCTTTATAGCAGAGGGTCAGCGCGTCGCCGGCCAGCTCACCGTCGAGCAGCGGCGAGGGAGTCCCGGTGGTGAATGCCTTGAGCGCCTCGGTCAGTTCGTTGGCGAACGGGACGACATCGTCGCAGGAGCCGAGATCGGGTTTTTCGACCGTGCCGTCGTCGTTCAGGACGGTAACGGGAACGTTATTGAACGATTCGCAGAAGACGGTCGCCTTTTCGAACTGGACCTCGTAACCGTGGGTGAACTGGCGGCCCTGCTGACGAATATTGCCGCTGGTGGCGGTCACGACCAGATCCGGATCGTCGTAGAGATATTGGATATTGAAGAACTCGGGGATATCGCCTCGGCAGCGGCCGACTCCCTGGACGACCTTCGGCATCCCGAACAGGGCGCGAATGAAGTGGACATCGTGGATGTGGAGGTCGAGCATCGGGCCGCCGAAGACCGACATATCATAGAAGTTGGGGAGCCAGACCGGGTCGGGGGTGATCCGGAGGAAGTTACCGCCCAGGAGCTTTCCGTAGCGGCCGCTGTTCGCCGCCTGGACAATGAAGTTATGAGAGAGGTGGAAGGGGAGGACATGGCCGATGCAGAGTATCTTGTTATTCCGCTTCGCGGCCTCGATCATCGCGGCGCCTTCTTCCGGACGCAGGGCGATCGGCTTTTCGCAGAAGACATGCTTCCCGGCGTCCAGCGCGGCGATCGTCGCTTCGGCGTGGCGCGAGGGATGAAGGCAGACATCGATCACGTCCAGTTCCGGATCGGCGAGCATCGCCTCGTAGTTGTCGTAGGTCGAGATACCGGTCAGATCCATCATCGTCCCGGCCGGGCCGAAATTCCCCTTGATCTTCGTCCAGTCGCCGGTGAGGCGCTCTTTATTATAGGTCTCGCAAAGAGCCGCCACTTTGATCCCCTCGACCCGCTGGTAGGCCAGATAGTGGATCATCCCCATAAAACCGATTCCAGAAATACCGACTTTCAGCATCGCAATCTCCTGTTCCTCAAAAATTTTGCCCCACACCCTTTGCACGGGGGAGGGAGCGGCTCTTTAAACAATACGCCTGTATTGTTTAGTTTACCTGCTGCCCGACGCGAAATAAAGAGTAGAAGCGAAATTTTTTGCCGCGGCCCGGCCTGTTTTCTTCTTTTCGGTCTGCCGCGGCACCCCCCAAAGGCGGAGGGATAACGCGGGAAGAGAAAAATGGTCTGGACAGGGGGGAAAAAATAGATTAAAAGCGGCAAGACTACCTTCTTAGCGCGGCTTAGTCCAAAGCCGCTGGGGAAGGGGTATACCTGAGTTTTTCAAGGTGAATAAGGCAAGACGCTCAAACGCTGCTAAGGGCAAGATACACTAGGGGTAAGTAGACGATGACACAAAATATTCCAAGAAGGAGATCGACGGCGAGACATCTTTCGCTTTGCGTTGTCCCCGCGCTGCTGTTGTGTTTGGTCGCTACTGAACTGTTCTCGGCCGCTCCCAATCTTACCGCTCCCAGGTCGAAACAAAGCCAGCCGCCGACACCTAAGCAAGTGATCGAAGGCCGAACCCGGCCGATTGCCTATACCACGTCGCAGCAGGGCAGCGGAGCTGTCCCTGTTCCTCCCTCTGTTCCGGGCGCGCAGGCGATACTCAGCACGCCGGCCCCCGCGGCGGTGCCCGCGATGGGGGCCCTAACGACACAGGCGCGGCAGGCCCAGGATACCGGCGGCGGTGAGCTGTTGGGGATCGTCCCCGGAAAGACGGCGATTCACGAATTGAGCAGTCATCCGATTTTCTCGAAGCCGATTGGCCAAGAGACCGTCGCCCCCTTTACCGTCATGACCTTTAAAGTCCCCGATATTCCCGATTTGACGTCGATTCTCCTCTACGTCCGGGGGGGGATCGTCGAGGGAATGATCGTTAACTTTGCCAGTCCGCGCACCTTAATGGACGCGCGCACGTCGTTTGCCGACGTGATTCAGGGAATTCTTCCCCTGACGCTCCTCGACTCGAACGGCTTTTTCCGCGAGGTCTACCCCGAAAAGGGGTTCGCGTTCGTCTTGGAGAAGAATCCGGAGACCCCGGAGATACCCTCCTCGAACGTCATACAGATTGCCATCGAGATGGTTCAGCCCGAATATTTCCTGATCCGCGCCTCGCAAAATCTGCTGCGCAACTCGTACGAACGTTCTCTTTCGCAGGTCTGTGCCGATGCCGAGACGGTCCTGAAACTTCAGCCGAAATCGGCACAGGCGCACGGGCTCTTGGCCCAGGCGGCCTTCCTTCTGGAGGAGTACGATGTCGCGCGCTACCAGATTCAGGAGGCGATCGCGCTCGATAGTACCTCGGCGCAGTATCCCCTTTTAATGCTCAATATCTTCGACAAGGCCGATCAGGGGGAGGAGGGGCTCGAGTATCTTCAGGCCCACCGGGACGTTTGTGAGGGAACTCCCTTCTCGAAGGCCGAGACGGCGATTCTCGAGGGGGATTTTTTGCGAACCCGCTTTGAGCCGAACTTCGATGGAGCGATTCAGCTGCATCGAAGCGCGGTCGACCAGCTTCTGCCGCTGAGCAAAGATCCTTCGCAAGGGTCCCAGGTTCTGGCCAAGAGACTGCTGATCCGCGCCTATTTGGCGCTGGCACTCGATATTGTCCAAAAGCCGTGGCCCGAACCGGCCGACGCCGAGAAGGCGTTTCTCTGGATCGAAACCGCCGAGAAACTCTCTGATGAGCTTTCTTCCAGCGAGCTGACCCCCGTCGGCGTTGTCCCGATTGACGGTATTTTAAATATTGCCTTGGCCGCCAGCGAGGTGGGACTCTTCCTCCCCGAGTCGGACAAGATCGATCCGTATATCCAGCGGGTTATGAACATCGGGGAGATCACCTCCGAGCAGGTGAGCGACTCGCTCGGGCTGCAGGCTATCTACTGGAGCTGCGCGAAATTCTATCGCAACTGCTGGAATATCGCCGAGATGCGCGGCGACGAAGAGTCGTCGGTCACCTACGCGCGTCTGACACTGAAGTACTTGGAGCCGTTCTGCAACGAGGCGCCCGATCGGGTCGCCGATGTGTTCGGTCCGATCGATTATGACCTGGCGGCTGTCTTCCTCGGCCGGCCGGAGTGCGAAAAGATGATGCTCAAATGCCGTGAGCGGGCGATTCGCGCCATCGAGGACAGAGAAAAGAGCAATACCCTCTTCGAGAACGGCGAAAACGGTATTCGCCTGGTCAATTTCGGCAAGGCCTACTGGCTCGAGGGGGATCGTCAGAAGGGTTACGACCTAACGCGCCGGGGAATCGATCTGATCGATGCCTCCATCGCTGGGTCGGCGATGGAACCGGACGAGCTCATCGTTCCGCTGCGCAACGCCGCGATGATGGCCAAAGGGCTGCACAACAGTGAGGACGCCGCGTTCTACACCGAACAGGCAAACAAGCTTGCCGAACCGGTCAGTGAGCCGGTAGCCGTCCCCGACGAGGAAGGGAACGCGGCGAAGAGCGCCCGGACCGCTTCGGCCCAGAAGACAGCCCAGACCGTCGCGAAGTCGACCCCGAAGGGGCCCGGGATGACTGCTCCCGGAAAACCGGCCGAGGCCGCCGCCGGCAAACCGTTCAAAGAGGCGGTCATGCCTTGGGAACGAGAAGATCAGTCGGGACAGGCGGCGAATGACCCCGATCGGATTCCCCTGACCGCGCTGATCTCCAAAAAGCCGAAGAAAGAGAAGTAACCCGCCTCGAGCGTCTGGGAAACCCGCCTGCCATTTCTTCCGCCTTCTCCCCCTCACAGGAGAAGGCGGTTTTTTGTATAATGGCATGCGGGTGGTGTCGGTATTCTTCCGCGCGAGCCGGTCGAAGCGGACGAACCCCCCTTTTCCGAGGAACGGCAAGTAATAAAGGAGAGGCAGGTCAATGGCTGAACGGTTCCCCCACTTGAAGAACAGCGACCCCGAGGTCTACGATCTGATTCAAAAGCAGATCGAATTCGAGTCGACCACCCTGAAGATGATCGCGTCCGAGAGTTTCGCGCCTTACGAGGTCATGGAGGCGCAGGGTTCCCCCTTCACCAACAAGTACGCCGAAGGGTATCCGGGGGCGCGTTACTACGAGGGGAACGAATTCGCCGACCAGATCGAAAACCTCGCCCGTGAGCGTGGCAAGAAACTCTTCGGTGCCGAGCACATCAATGTTCAGCCCTATTCCGGTTCGCCGGCTAACAACGCGGTCTATCGCGCCATCGCCAAGCCGGGCGATAAGATTATGGGAATGCCGGTCTCGCAGTCCGGTCACCTGACCCACGGCTGGAAGGTCAGCTTTTCGGGGATGGATTACACGCAGGTTCCGTTCGGTCCCGACCCGGTGACGGGGAAGATCGATATGGATCAAGTTCGTCAGATCGCGCTGGCCGAACGGCCGCGTATGATCTGGGCCGGCACCAGCGCTTATACCTACAAGCTCGACTACGCGGCCTTCGCCGACATCGCCCGTGAAGTCGACGCCTACCTCGTCGCCGATATCGCCCACATCAATGCCCTGATCATTGCCGGTGTCCATCCCGACCCGGTTCCGCACTGTGATATCGTCAGCAGTACCTCGCACAAAATGCTCCGCGGCCCGCGTGCCGGTTTCATCCTCTCGAAGATCGAGGACCGTTACCAGCAGAAGTATTACGCCGAGAGCAAGTTCAATTTGGCGCAGCGCGTCGACCGGGCCGTCTTCCCCTGTCTGCAGGGCGGTCCGCATATGCACGCCATCGCCGCGATGGCGTTCGCCTTCGGCTACGCCATGACCGACGAATTCAAAGAGTACGGCCGTCAGATCCTTAAAAACGCCCAGGCGCTGGGCGGGTATCTGCAGCAGCGCGGGGTCGCCTTAATCGGCGGCGGGACCGAGACCCACATCCTGCTGCTCGATTTCCGCAAAGAAGAGTATACCGGCAAAGACGTCTCCCAGGCGATGGCCAAGTGCGGCATCATCGGAAACTTCAATATGGTTCCGGGCGATACCCGCAAGCCGTTCACCACCAGCGGCGTTCGACTCGGTACCCCGTCGCTCACGGCGATGGGGATGAAAGAAGCCGATATGGAGAAGGTCGCCGATTTCATCAGCCGCGTCTGCCAGGCGGTAAAGAACCAAAACATCGACGACGTCGCCCCCGGTATCCGCGGCGAGGTCGCCGAGTTTTGCCGTTCGTTCACGATTCCCGGACTGGCGTAAGAGTCACGCTTTTCCCCTTGAAAGAGGAACCTTTCAGCCGCTCGAAGGAGGTCCCCCGCGATGCTCAGTTACAGAACCGCCGGTGAGTCGCACGGCTATGGGCTTTTCGCGCTGATTGAAGGGTTCCCCTCCGGATATCGGTTCGATACCGACAGAATCGACGCCGAGCTGCGCAGGCGCCAGGGGGGGTACGGCCGCGGCGGACGTCAAAAGATAGAGTCCGATCACGCGGAGATCTTATCCGGTATCCTGCACGGCCGCTCCACGGGCGCGCCGATTATGCTCTGTGTCAAAAACCGTGACGTCAAAATCGAGGAGCTTCCGGAGCTTACCGCGCCCCGTCCCGGTCACGCCGATTTCTGCGGCGCGGTCAAATACGGCGGTGGGATCCGCGCCGTTTTAGAGCGCGCCAGCGCCCGAGAGACCGCCGCGCGGGTAGCCGCCGGCGCGCTGGCGGCCGCCTGGCTGGATCTGTTCGATATCCGCTGTGTCGGCTACGTGACGCGAATCGGGTCGGTCGATCTGCTGCCGAGCGATTTGTCGTTCGATGACCCGGGCGCGCTGATCGCCCGGCGCGACGTCAGCAGCGTTTATTCCCTGGCCCCCGAAAAAGACGCCGATGCCGAGCGGTTAATCGACCAGGCGCGTGACGACGGTGATACGCTGGGGGGTGTGATCGAGGTCTGTGTTTTCGGCGCCCCGATCGGATTGGGGTCCCATGTTCAGTACGACCGCAAGCTCGATGCCCGACTGGCGATGGCCGCTATGTCGATCCAGGCGATCAAGGGGGTCGAGATAGGGCTCGGATTCGAGGCGGCGCGCCGGAGGGGGTCGGCGGTGCACGACGAGTTTGTTTTGGGTGACGACGGCGAGATGATACGCCCGACGAACAACGCCGGCGGTATCGAAGGGGGGATGAGCAACGGGGAACCGATCGTGGTTCGCGCGGCGATGAAGCCGATCGCGACATTGAAAAAACCGCTTCGCTCCGTCGACTTAAAGACCGGCCTGCCGGTCGAGGCGTCGTTCGAGCGCAGCGACGTGTGTGCCGTGAGCGCGGCGAGTGTCGTCCTCGAAAACGTGACCGCCTTCGAGATCGCCGCCGCGCTTCTGGAGAGTATGAACGGCGACTCTATGGACGAACTGGGCTTCGGCGAGGATTAAACCTCGATCACGACGCTTTCGGCCACCTTGTCTTCAATATTGGGCCGGAAGAGGGTCAAAATCAGCAGCGGGAGGAACCACCCCATATAGAGCCCTCCCTCGTGTCCCATCCAGAACTGCGCGCCGAGCATGACCAGGGCGCTGCACGAGAGCAGATTGGCCAAACTTTTGCGCGACGGCCAGATCAGCAGGCCGAAGACGGTGACCATGAACAGGGCGATGACCGGGATTCGGTAGTTGGTCGAGAAGAACGCCCAAAGCCCCGTGGCGTCGGTGACACACATCGAGTGCTTTCCGAACATCGCCGCCAGCTGTTCGGCGTAACCGATCTCCGAGACCGGTGAAAAGAGCAGAAGCAGTCCCATCATCAAAACGGCGGAAACCACCCCGATGGTGAATCGATGGGATCCTCGTTTCCAGTAGAAACTGTACCACAGCGGCAGCAGGAAGAACGGGTAGAAGATCAGCGAACCGGCCAGTCCGATCAGGAAGCCGGAGAAGATCGGGCGCCGATAGATCGCCACCGCGAGGACCAAGAGCATTCCCGGAAGAAAGTGATCGACACGTCCGGTCATCTGATTTACATACGGCAGGAGCAGATAGATAAGCGCCGCCGCGGCGCCGCACTTAAAGTTCCCGAAGTGGCAATGCCCGATAATAATCAGCCCGGCGGTAATGCCGAATTGGATCAGGACCACGAGAATGATCAGGAACGTATCGTCCATCTGCGAGGGCGTTTCCAACGCTTGGCGGTTTTCTTCCTCGGTGATCATCTGGTTGAGTGTTTTAACGTCGGGCGCGCCGGTTGATTGATGGGGGACGTCAGTCTCCTCCGGTTCGGTCGCCAGAGGAACCTGAGTGGGGAATTCATCGGCCAGCGCGGCGAATTTTTCCGTGATGATTCCCTCAGCGAAGGGGAGCATCGCGTCGGTCTGCTCGTCGGCGATCGGGGAATCGATGACGCGGGCCTCCTCGGTCTCGGGTTTTCCCGTGAGGGTTCGGCTTAAAAGGGCGCTCAAATCGCGAACGAACGAGTTGTTTCGCCGTTCGTTCGGATCGACTTTCACTGACTGATTGGGATGGGCCGAGAGAATCTCTTTGCGGATTGCCTCCGACGGTGTAAAGACCTTATTGACCCGTTCGGCGAAGAGTTTGAAGGGAAGGTAGCCCGGATCGAGCGACAGTGGACGATTTTGCGAGTTTTCCATATCCCGAATCGAAAGGATCTGTTCCAACCGGAGGGTTCGGCCGGAACTGAGCCGGTCGCCGCGGTAATAGATCAAACTCGGGATGAGGAACAGAAGCATCGTCACCAGGCCAAAGACCAGTCCCGAGGTCGCCAGGTTCGGCTCCAAGAGCGGCCGTCGTACCAGGAAGGAGTCGAGCCACAGGCGGCAGAAGAAAAGAAAACCGACGACGTAGATCCAGATATAGCCGTGGTAGTTGTCTCCCATCGCCAGGTAGAGAAGCCCGGGCGAGAAGAGGATCACGGCGATCAAGTCGAAGTTTCGAATCGACAAAAGCCGATTGAATTTAAAGAAAGTGACAATGATGATCAACGCCGACAGGTAAAACCAAGTCGTCGGAAGCATTTCATACTGAAACAGTGATGTCGGCATAGATATCGATTCCCACTTCTCGCGTTTAATTGCCCTGACAAGCGGTGAGGTTTTTCACCATCCCCCCCGCGCGGCGCTTTTACAATTCCGTTTTCTCCTCGATTGCCGAGAGCATCTGATCCAATTCCTTTGCCCTGGTGGAGCACGGGTCGCGCTGGCGAACAAAGAGGAGGTGTTCCCGCGCTTGACGGTAATCCTCCTTTTGGAGCAGGAGTCGGCCGAGCTCGAAATGGATATCGAGGTAGTTCGGATCGATCGTCAGCGCTCCGCGGAACAGTTCGATCGCGTCGTCGTATGCTCCCTGCCGCGCCAAGACACGTCCCAAGCCCGCTCTTGCCTCAAGGTGGTCTTCTTCCGTTTCCAAGACCACATAGTAACGCTCGCGCGCGGCGGACCAGTCCCCTGTCTGCGCGAAGAGCTCGGCCAGCAGGAAAGATATCCCCACATCGGCCCCGCCGCCGCACAGTGCCAGACGGCAGCAGCGAATCGCCTTCTCGAGCTGTCCGGCCTCGGCCAGGTTTCGGGCTTCTTCGCACAGCGCGACCACGTGACGGCCGATTTCTCGCTCAAAGGCCTCGATCTCCTCGGCCCCCAGTGCCAGCTTCCTCGCGCGCGGAAGCGCGAAGAGTTCCCCGACGAAACGAAATTCCGCCGGCGCGTCTTGATCGGCGCTCTGGCCGACGGCCGTTGATGGGGCCTCTTCAGCGTGCTCGTCGAGATCCAACTCAAAGAAACGCTGCCCCTGGGCGTCGTACAGACTGTCGTCCTCCGGCATCAGAACGGTTCGGCCGTCCGAGCCGAGCCGAAGCCGCGGCAAAATCGGTTCGCTGTTTTTATGCCGCTGCTCGAACCGCTCGATCATTCGACGGAGCTTCTCGGGCTTGGTTCCCGCCGCCTCAAATATCTTGACTCGATTGGCCGCCGGTATCGATTCGGCGTCGAAGTAAAGGAGGCGTCCCACCTGACGCACCGAGGTGAGCAGACCGAGCCGGTGCCATTTTCGAATGGAGGTCAGCCCAACTCCGGTCAGCTCAGCGAGCATCGCCGCGGTGTACAAAGGGCGGTCTTGCGTCGGTTCCACCCCGGTCCCAGGCCTGCCGAGAATACGGTTCAGTTCGGTTTCGGTGATCGTTTTTAGCTCGCCCCGTTCAAAGGAACGGCGCGTCGCCGCGTTGAGCCACTGAGACAGTTCAAGCCAGTCGGTCCCCAGCAGGGTACCCTCGCCGAGGACAATCAGGTTGACGTCGGAGAAGACCGAATCGACGATCTTTCCCCCCGCCGCGCGAATGAGACGTTCGGTCTGTTTGCGGGTAGCCGCGGCAAAGCGCCCGACCAGCAGAACCCTGCGGCCGAAAAGTGCCAAACGCTCCTGTGATTCGGGGGAAGACGCCTGAGAGATCGGATCCGGCTGATTCGTTTCCACGGATTGAGGCCTTTGCTTTTGGGCGGCGCTTTGAGGTCGGCGTCTTATCGATGCGGCGGCAGGTAGATCACGGTCCCCGGGGGAATGCTGCCGGCTAAGTTCTTATCGGGATTGATGTTGCGGATCTCCGCCCAGCGTGTACTGTCTCCCAGCTCCGACTCGGCGATCGTCAGCAGGTTGTCGTTCGCCTTCGTCGTATAGGTGGTGTAGTTTCCGCCGGCGTTTGGATTCCCCGTATTCGCTTGGCTGTAGCCGTTTTGGTTATAACCGCCGTTGGGATTGTATCCGTTCTGGACGTACCCATTGCTGCTGTAGCCGCCCGCGCTGCCGCTGTTTTGGCTGTACCCGCCATTGTTTGGGACATTGTTGCTGTAGCCGTTGTTTTGGGGGTAACCGTTATTCTGCGGGAAGTTATTATTCTGCGGGTAACTGTTGTTCTGCTGGAAATTGCTGTTCTGCGGATAACCGTTCGGCTGGGCATAGCCGTTGTTGGGCGCGGACATGTCGTTCTGCGGATAGACGTTCGGCTGAACGGTATTGTTGTTCGCGTAGGCGTTGGAATTCGGCGAGACGGTCTCACCTGCGGCGGAATATTGGCCGAGCAGCGAAGACTGATGAATCGTCGGATCGGGGAGCGAAAGCGACGTCGCCCCACCCATCCCGGCGGCCGGCTGAGCCGAGCCGTACGAAGAGGGAGCGACCGACTGCGGGGCCGCCTGCCCCAGTGAACCTTGGCCCAGTGAACTTTGCCCCAGTGAACTTTGGTCCAGCGAGCTTTGTCCGAGCGAGTTCTGCCCAATCGGGTTTTGTCCGAGCGAACTTTGCTCAGCGGCTCCCTGCGCCGGCAGCGCTAAGGCGCTGTGTCCGAGAGAATTTTGTTCGAGCGGGTTTTGCGCCGGCGGGGTTTGCCCGAGCGAAGTGGCCGGCGCCGTCTGCCCTAAAGAACCTTGGTTCGGTTGTCCGAACGAGTTCTGTCCAAGCGAGTTCTGTCCGAGCGAGTTTTGCCCAAGCGAAGTTTGTCCAAGTGAGTTTTGGCTCAGTGGACTGGCCTGAGTCGGCTGTACCGGCTGTCCAAGGGAAGCCTGCGCCGGCTGCCCGAGGGAGCTTTGCGCCGGCTGCCCGAGGGAATTTTGCCCGAGCGAATTCTGATCAAAGGGACTGACCTGGGGCGGCTGCTGCCCCGTCGGCTGCCCGAGCGATCCTATCGGCTGCCCGCTTTGGGACTGTCCGAAGGAGGACTGCGGTGCCGTCTGAGGGGTGATCGAGTCTTTGATCTCGTTGTACTGGTTTGAGATCGCGTCGGCCGTGTTGTTCCAAGCGTTCTGCACGCCGTCGCGCAGTTCGGCGCCCTTTTGTTCGAGCGACTGGTAGACCTGCTGAGTGCCGTCTTTGATATTGTTCCAGCTCTCCTCAATCTTGGCCCCGGTCTGCTGCTCAAGCTCGTTGATTTTATCGCTCGCCTGCGCTCCGAACTCGTTGATCTTATCGCTCGCGCTGTTTCCAAACTCGTTGAGTTTGTTGCTGGTCTTGTTCCCCAAATCACTGAGTGTATCGCTTGTCTTATTCCCCAGATCGCTGAGCACCGTGTTGGCTTGGTTCCCAATTTCGTTGAGCTTATCCTCGGTCTTGGCCAGCCCGTCTTTAAGCTGATCCCCGAGCGTCATCTCTCCCTCCTTTGGCGGCGACAGCTTCGCAGCGTCGCCGGAAGGGAACTGGAGGGTCGGGATACCGCCGCCGGCGTCTTCAGACGCCTTTTTGTTCCCGAAATCGACGACATTCGAGGATGGGGTCGACGAGGAGCTCTTCTGGGGCGCAGCCGAGGCGAGACTTCCGATCACGTCCTGTGCCGAGGTGTTGGCCTTATTGACCGTCTGTTCCAGCTGGTCCGAGACGGAGTCGGCCGCGTCGGCAAGCTTCTCTTGGATATTCTCGACCTCGTCGGAACCGTCGCGGAGAATTTCGTTCATCCGCTCGCCGGCCTCGCTGAGAAGGTCACCGGCCGAGTCGGAAAGATCATTCGCCCCGTCAGACAGATCGCTCGTCACGGCACTGGCCTTATCGGCCAGGCCGCTGGTGATGTCAGAGGCCTTGTCGGCCAGATCACTGGTGATGTCGGCCGTCTTGGACGAAATTTTATCGATCGCCTCACGCGCGCCGGCACTGACCGAATTGAGAAGTCCCTCGCCGTTTTGTTCCTTCTGAAGCTCGCTGCGAACCGCTTCGGTGATCTCCGCGCGCTTTTCGGGGGAGAGGAGAAGCATCCCCGCGTAGATGCCGACGATCAGGACCGCGGCACCCCCGCTGACGATTCCGGTTCGCTTGGCGATCTTGCGCCAGTCGCGCGGTGTCGCGCTGTCGCGGGCGAGGAGATTAGAGACGTTTTGCTTCAAGTTCTTAAGAACGCCGCTTCGGCCGGCCGATTTG
This sequence comes from uncultured Planctomycetota bacterium, assembly GCA_902797455.1. Classification (GTDB taxonomy): domain Bacteria; phylum Planctomycetota; class Planctomycetia; order Pirellulales; family Thermoguttaceae; genus RUG695. Next base: position 13,179 of record CADBTE010000262.1, read on the forward strand.
GTCTTGCCGTTTGATGCCGGTTTGGCGGTTTTATTCTTCACTTTTTCTCTCACTGAACGAATCGGAGCGGCAAAGGCCTGGGTGAACCTCGCTGCGAGCTTGCGTGTCAGGGCAGCTTTCGACTCGGCGGAGGGCTCTTGAACACCGTAGGTATCCGGCTCGTTCGAGACACCGTTCCCGCGCTGCTGGATCGCTGCCAAGTTGACCGGCTTCGCGGGGGTGTCCGCGGTGTTCGGCGCCTTTATCGTACTCGATGTCGGCGGGACCTGCTGGGGCAAGCGCGGCTGTTCCGCCCTTGCTTCCGATCGGGCGGGCCCCCCTTCCGATCGAGCCATATGCTGGCTGAGCGTGATTTTTGGGGCGTTGGAGGAGAACGGTTTTGGGGTGGAGAACGCGCTGGCTGGAACGGTCTGTTCCTCTTTCGGCTCGTCGATTTCCTCCTCGGTCTGATCCGATTCCCGGGCTTCGTCTTCTTCCACGGCGTACCCCTGCTCGTCCTCGTCGTACTCGCCGGTTTCTTCCTCCTCGGCCTCGTCCAGTTCTTCGGCCTCGTCCGGTTCTTCGGTCTCGTCTAACTCTTCGGTCTCGTC
>CADBTE010000263.1 GCA_902797455.1 uncultured Planctomycetota bacterium
CCCCCTTGCCGCGTCTTAGTTTAACTGTATACTTAAACTAAACAATCAAACTAACCGTTCCGCTCAACCAAGGAGTACCGATCCATGCTGATGGAACATAAAATCGCCCCGGACGCGGTCGATTTCATCGACGACGAACTTCTGGCCCGTCTGGCCCGCCAGGGGGAAGACAAGGTCCGTGTCCGCGAGGTGATCGCCAAGTCGCTCGAGAAAAAGGCGCTTTCGCTCGAGGAGACCGCCGCGCTGTTGGCCGCCGAGTCGCCGGAACTGATCGAGGAAATCTTCGAGGCCGCCCGCCGGCTCAAGCGCGATGTCTACGGGAATCGAATCGTCCTGTTCGCGCCGCTTTATATCGGGAACTACTGCGTCAACGACTGCAAGTACTGCGGCTTCCGCCGGTCGCTGCGCACGACCGTCCGCCGGACGCTCAACGACGAGGAGCTGGTCCGCGAGATTATCGAGCTGGAGAATCTCGGCCATAAGCGGCTGATCCTCGTCTACGGCGAGCATCCGAACTACTCCCCCGAGTTCATCGCCCACACCGTCGAGATCGCCTACAGCACCAAGTCGGGGCCGGGGGAGATTCGCCGCGTCAATATCAACGCCGCGCCGCTGAGCGTCGAAGGGTTCCAAACCGTGAAGAAGGCGGGGATCGGAACGTATCAGATCTTCCAAGAGACCTATCACCGCAAAACCTACGCCGTCTACCATCCGGAAGGGACCGATAAAGGGGACTATTTCTGGCGGCTCAACTCGATGGACCGCGCCCTTCAGGCCGGCTGCGACGATGTCGGGCTCGGGGTCCTCTTCGGGCTCTATGACTGGAAGTACGAGGTCCTGGCGCTGATCGCCCACGCGTTGCATCTGCAGCGGCACTACAACGTCGGTCCCCACACCATCAGCTTCCCGCGGATTCAGCCGGCCAACGGGCTGGAACTGGACCTTCCCTACCGCGTCACCGACGCCCAGTTCAAGCGGCTGGTGGCGATCCTGCGCCTGGCCGTCCCGTACACCGGGCTGATTATGACCGCCCGCGAGTCGAAGGCGGTTCGCGACGACGTCATCGAGTTCGGTGTCTCGCAGATCGACGCCGGCACCCGCCTGGAGATCGGTTCCTATCAGGAGAAAGACAAACAGGGACAAGAGCTCAACCGCGAGCAGTTCCAGATCGGCGACCCGCGCCAGCTCGACGAGGTGATCCGCTGGCTGGCCGAGCGGGAGTATGTCCCGAGCTTCTGCACTTCCTGCTACCGCAAGGGGCGCACCGGCGAGCACTTTATGGAATTCGCCATCCCCGGCTTTATCCATAACTTCTGCACCCCCAACGCGCTGCTGACCTTCTCGGAATACCTCAACGACTACGCCTCGCCCCAGACCAAGGCCGTCGGCGAGGCGCTGGTGAAGAAAGAGATGCAGCGGTACCAGAACGAAAAGATCAAGCCGCAGCTGATCACCCGCCTGGAGCAGGTCAATAAAGGGGAGCACGACCTGTACTTCTAAGCCGAGCGGGCGTGAAAGAAGGGAGTCCGAATCGATGAGAGTACGCAGCGACGGCGCCGCGACGCGCCGGCAGATCTTGGACGCGGCGGGAACGGTTTTCGCCCGACGCGGCTTCCGCGACGCGACGATGGCCGAAATCGCCCGAGAAGCACAGGTCAACCCGGCGCTGATCAACTACCACTTCACCGATAAACAGAAACTCTATTGCCAGGCGTGGAAACACGCCTGGCAGCGGACCCGGCGGCGCTACCGCCTCGGCGCCGCTCCCGCGGGGAAGACCGCCGCGCGGCGGCTCTTCCGGCTGATCGAGGCGATGGTGCGCGCCTCGGCCGACCAGCGCGCGGCCGATCAGGAGATCTGGCGCAAAGAGCTCGCCCAGCCGACCGAGCTTTTGGCGGTGATCCGCAAAACGGTCGTCGTCCCGCTGCGCCGGGCGGTGGGGGGCCAGGTGCGCGAGATCCTGGGGCCGAACGCCGACGAGCAGTCGGTTCGTCTGGCGACGATGAGCATTATCTCCCAGTGCCGCACCCCCATCTGCGGGGACAGCGGACGGGAGACGTTCGTCGAGGTCGATCTGGCGCGGCGGATCGAGCATATCCGAAGGTTCTCCCTCGGGGGGCTTCGCGCGATGCGCCGAAAAAGCGCTTCCCCCGCCGGCGAAGAGTAAGCGGGAACCGCCCGAAAGAGACGTATAAAAAAAGCGCCGCCGGTAAGACAAACCTTGCCGGCGGCGCTTTAAGCGTCCTATGGGAATCGGACCCACACCTGGAGCTTGGGAAGCTACCGTGCTACCACTACACCAAGGACGCGAAAATCTTTCCCCCACACCGGCGGCCATTATAATGCCGTTTTAAACTGTTATCAAGACGGGGGAAGAGAAGTTTTTTCCCTCCCGGCCCGATATAATGGTTGTCAAAACGGGCCTTCACCCCGGGGCCGATACCGAAAACAAGCCGCACCGAAAGCTCCTGAAACAATGACTTCCCCCTTTTTCCGCCAGATCGCGCCGGCCGAGAAGACCGAGGAATATATCCGCCGTTTAAGCGGCGGCCTTTCACGGCCCCGTGAGCAGGCGCCGGCCGTCCCCTCCACGGCGATCGTCGGCGCGGGGCTGATGGGCTGCTCGATCGCCGCGGCGTTCCTGCGCGCGGGTCTGCCGGCGGCGCTGTACGACAGCAGCCC
>CADBTE010000264.1 GCA_902797455.1 uncultured Planctomycetota bacterium
ACGATCGAGGCGCTCGCTTCCGGACTGGGCCTGGTCCCCGGCGTTTTCGCGGTCGACAACCAAATCGAGTACGTCGAAGACCCCGAGGCCGAGAAAGAACGTCCGAAAGACCCGCTGGGGTATCAGTGGTAAGGCTATTCGTCGCCCGTTACGCTTATCTTAAGCGCCATATTCGAGTGAACCAGATCGAGAAGACGGCAGTCGAGGTCGAGCCCGAGGATGGCGATGATGCGCGCGTTGATCCGGTCCCGATACCGCCGCGGAAAACGGATGCTCTCCTGAAGCCCGACATTCTTTTTTGTGATTTTGAACCGCTCCGCCGAAGCGGCCATCTCTTGGGTCGTCTCGGCGAAGAACCGGCGGTCGTCGTCGGTGAGCCGATGGTACAATGACGGAATTTTGCGCAGCAGCAGCCGCTGATAGATAATCCCCCCGTCGAACATCCGCCAGTACCAGTAGGCGAACGAGGAATTGAACAGGCAGTAGGCGTAAGGAAGGGCACCGGGTTCTTTGAACGACAGGGCGACCTGGCCGGTGCGGCTCAATCGGCTCAGCGAAGCGGCGGTGTAGTAGCGGCAGGTATTCGGCATAAAGAGCTCCCAGCGCTTCGGGGCCTTCCTTCCGGCGAACAGTTCCGACAGCGTGTGTCCCTCGGCGCGCTGCAGCCAGCGGCCGTAGAGCTCTTCCAGAGCCGGGAAGCACTTGCGGTACATCGGCTCTTTCGGCGTGATCCGCTGGCGCGAGGGGGGCAGGAACGTCCCCAGCGCCTCGCACGTCAGCAGCCGAGCCCGCTCGGCGTTCTTAAACCGAATCAGCGGCGAGACGCGGTATCCTCTTTTCTCCCCTTCCGCGGTCACGGTAATCGCCGCGCGAACCGAATTGTTCACGTTCGAATTGAACACCCCATGCTTATGACCGCGGAAGATCATCGCGGGGACATTGTCGAACGAGTAGATCGCCCCGCCGAAGCGGTCGAGGACTTTGCGCAGCGGATAGAACCTTTTTCCCGAGATAAAACTGTACGGGGTCAGGAGCACGCTCGAGCGGCTGCGCGAGAGTATCTTCTCCATAAAGGCGGTATAGTACTCCCGTATCCTGCGCTGAACGTTGGTCCTCGTCCAATCTTTCCCGAGCTCGGCGTATTTGGCGTACGGAGGATTCGCGATCACCTTACAGTCGTCGGGAAGCGCGGCGCGGCGGCTCAAAAAATCACCGGCGACCGTATGAACCGCCTCGGCGCAGGCGTCCCCGTACCGATACCGAATCGAGCTTCGGCAGATCGCCAGGGCCGTCTGGTCGGAATCGTAGAGCCAGACACACCCCTCGGTCAAGAGTTCCCGGGCCTTTTCTTCCCCCATCTGATCCAGGCAGCCGAGGATCAGCCGGCCGGTCCCGCAGGCGACGTCGCAAAGGTTCGTCCCGGGCAGCGGCAATAGTTCCCGGGCCATCAGCTCGGCGACGTCGTCGGGAGTGTAATATTGGCCGCTGCGTTTTTTTTGCCCCTTATCGCGAAGGGCCAGCCCCGCCTCGTACAGCTGGCCGAAATTCCTCAGGCAAAGAAATTTGCTCTCCCCGCAGCGCACCAGGTGCCGACAGATTCTCTCCCACGTGGCGGCCAGGCCGTCGGCCTCCACATCGTGAAGGTAGCGCGAAAGATTATAGCCGCCGAACTCGGCCGGCTTTTTGTCGGCTCCGGATCTTGTCACGGCACAATCGCCCCATGTTCACGCAGAAGGGCTTTAACCTTCTCGACATCGACCCCGGCGGGGGTCACGTTCTGCCGAATCGACTCGGCCGCGGCGGCCCCGGCGGCCTGGCCGGTCGCCATGCAGGTCGCCTGGACCCGCAGGCCCGAGTTGGCCCGCCGGTCGCTCCCCAGGCAGCGGCCGGCGACTAAAAGATAATCGACCCCCTCGGGAATCAGGGCGCGCAGCGGAACCGTCGGAACGACTCCCTCCTCGAGATGCTGCTGGTCGATCCATCGTCCCAGGCGGTGCAGGTCGATCGGATAGAAGCCGTAGGCGAGGGAATCGTCCCAGACCTTGCCGGCGGTGTAGTCGGCGTCGGTAATGGTATAGAGGCAGTGAACCCGATACGACTCGCGCACTCCCGTCTCGGCCGACATCTCGGCGAGCTTGGCGTTTTCGCCCCCCGGAAGGGTGCGCACGAACCGAAGCATGCGCAGCATCGCCTGACGGCCGCGGATATCGGTATCGGTGCGGGTCTGCCCGGTCGAGCTGTCGGCCCCGGCGACGTAGCTGTTGACCGGCTGCTTGATAAAGCTCTCGATCCCGTACTGGGCGTCTTCTTTGAGCAGCCGGCCGGAGGCGACCGCCTCGTCATACCGCTTTTTGACCAGCTCCATATCGATCTTATCCGGGTCGATCCCCGTGTGGAGCCGGTACAGCAGCGACCCCGGCTGAGTCGCCTCCTCGTGATCGAGCCGGGCCCCGGCCAGAGAGGATAGACGGCCGTTGCCGGTGCAGTCGATCAGGCAGCGGCAGAAGATCTCCCGCGGCTCCCCCTGCGAAATACTGACCATCCGCCAGCGCGCCCCCTCGTGCTCCCCGGCCAAGCCGCTGTCCTCGGGAACCGCCTCGACCTTGAACGGCGACTCGAAATAGCGCAGGCGGACCCCCGCCTTCAGGCACAGTTCCTCGCCGAAGGCGCTGTAGGCGGCGCCGTTGAGCGAAATCTGATGACGCCAATGCTGCTTGCCCGGAACGAGCGTCGGATCGGGGAGCGTCCCCCCGCCCAGATCGATCGCGCCGAGGACCCACTCCCAGCCGATCCCCGCGATGATCTGCTTCCCCCAGGCGTGGAAGCACCCCGGAAAATGCACGCCGCCGGTAGTGGCGTTTCCTCCGGGCTGAAA
>CADBTE010000265.1 GCA_902797455.1 uncultured Planctomycetota bacterium
AAAATCATGTGCGAGGCGCTCACGGGTGTTCCCGTTATCGCCTGTGTCGAAGATAATTGTACCGATATCGGTTTAGGCGGTGAGTCCATCGCCTCGCTGTGCGAATAGGAGAACGAAGATGATATGGTATCCTTACGCTCAAATGAAAACCCTTGAGCCGCCGCTAAGAATCGTTTCCGCCAAGGGGGTGCATCTCTATACCGAGGACGGCCGTGACCTGATCGATTCTATCTCCTCGTGGTGGAGCGTGATTCACGGATACAACAACAGCCAGATCAATAACGTCATTAAAGAACAGCTTGACAAGTTCGCTCACGTCATGCTCGGCGGTCTTTCTCACGAGCCGGTCCGGATGCTGTCGGACAAACTCGCGTCGTGGCTGCCCGGTGATCTGAACTATTGCTTTTTCTCCGATTCCGGAAGCGTCGCAGTAGAGGTCGCGCTGAAAATGGCGCTGCAGTTCAATACAAACCGTGGTTCGGATCGTGCCGCCATACTGGCGCTTCGGCACGCCTATCACGGGGATACCTTTAAGGCGATGGAAGTCGGCGACGACGAGGATTATCATTTCGCGTTCGGCGGTTCCGCGGGGAAAAAGCGCGGCGTGATACATATCCCCACCGAAATTGCCGCCCTTGAGAATGCTTTTGAACTATATGGCGATCAATTAAGCTGTTTCATCGTCGAGCCGCTGCTTCAGGGCGCCGGCGGGATGAGAATGTATGATATTTCTTTTCTTGAAAGGGCCAGGCGGCTTTGCGATCAGAACGATGTTCTCCTCATCTTCGATGAGGTGGCGACCGGTTTCGGACGAACGGGAAACCGTTTTGTGGCGGATCTGGTGCTTCCCGATATCCTGGTGCTCGGAAAGGCGCTCACCGGCGGCTATATTGGCCACGCGGTCACCGTGGCCAATCAGCGCGTTTGGGACGGTTTTTTAAGTGACAACCCGGCCCACGCCCTGATGCACGGGCCGACCTTTATGGGTAACGCTCTGGCCTGCCGCGCGGCGCTCAAGTCGATCGAACTGTTTGAAAAAGGGAATTATATCGAGAAAATCAAACGCATCGAACAGATCACAAGACGAGAGCTGCGCGGCTTCGCTTCCGATAAAATCGAGGAAATCAGAATCATGGGTGCCTGCGTCTGTATGGAAGTCAAAGACGCGAAGTATCTGGAGGGATATCGCCGCTGGGCGTATGAACGCGGTGTGTTCAGCCGCCCGTTCCTGAAATATCTCTACGCGATGGTTCCGTATACAATCGAAGAATGGGAACTGGTCAAAGTGCTGGACGTGATGAAATCGTGGTTCGATAAAGCAGCGCGATAAATAAAAGACTTCACCGATCTGTCGCCAGTAATGACGACGGCCGTTTTGACCGGTTGATGATTTGACAGGCGGGTTTGTTTCTGTTTAACTTACTAAAGGGAAACGGTCCGAAAAGGCCTTGGGTATCCGTCTGCGTAAACATTCGGGAAACCTTAAACGAATCCAGAGGCAATTTATGAGAAGAGCGGTTTCGTCCCTGGTACTGGGGCTCGGTGTTTTGTTTTTCTGTACGGCTTTATCGTTCGCCGACGGGCAGAACCCGCCGCCGGGGACAGTGATCGACGCCAGCAGCGATTTTGCCAAACTTCACCTCGGTGCCCCGTCGATGGAGATCCTGCCCGACGGGACCTATATCGCTTCTCACGACTGGTTTGGGCCGAAAGGGACGAATTCGACCGTCGTGTTCGAATCGAAGGATCGAGGGGCGAGCTGGTCGAAAATCGTGGAAATCCCGAACCAAAAGGCGGCGATGCTCTTTTTCGCGTCGGGAAAACTCTGGCTCATCGGCTGGATGTACGCCGAGGGGGATATCGCGAATAACTCCATCGTGATCCGCCGCTCCGACGACGGCGGCCATACGTGGAGCAAACCGACCGATGGGAAGAGCGGTCTTTTGCTCTCGGACCGGCGGTATTTCTGCGACCCGGCCCCGGTGCTGATTCACAACGGCCGCGTTTGGAAAGAAGCCGAGGCCGTCGGCCCGACGGATTCGGCTCAAAATTGGGCGCCCGGCTATCAGCCGCTGATGATGAGCGCGCCGGTTGATTCGGATCTGTTGGACCGCGACAATTGGACCTTCAGCAATCCGGTCGCCTGGACGCCGCGCCCCGACCAGAGGGGGTGGCTGGAGGGGAACGCGCTGTTCGACCCCGACGATCACATGCTGATCATGATGCGGGTCGACGATGTTAAAGAGGGAGGCAAAGCGGCGCGTCTGGATCTTTCGGATGACTTTAAAACCCTCTCGTACGATCCGGCCTCCGGCTTTGTCGCGATGCCGGGGGGAGCTAAGAAGTTTGTGATCCGTTTCGACGAGGTGACGAAGAAATATTGGTCACTCGTCAACTGGGTTCATCCCGATGATGCCGACGCCCCCATGGAGAAGGATTGGATCCGCAATACCCTGGCGCTGGTCTGCTCCGACGATTTGGAAAACTGGGAAGTTCGGTCGATCATCTACCGTCACAGCGATCGATCGAAGGGTTTCCAATACGTCGACTGGCGGATTGTGGGGGACGACCTTCATTTCGTCTGCCGCCTGGCCTGGGACGGCGCGCCGAACTGCCACGACTCGAACTATCTGACGTTCGATGTGGTTAAGAACTTCAGAACCAGA
>CADBTE010000266.1 GCA_902797455.1 uncultured Planctomycetota bacterium
CCGGGGGGGATCAACCGCTATGCTTTCGGCAGACGCTGTACCGCCTGCGCTTTGTGTGTCAGCGCCTGCCCGAACCACGTGCTCTTTCCCCAAAGCGGCCCCAAAGAGCCGTTCCAGCCCGAGATGCGCTTTGAGCACGGCTATTGCCGCCCCGAGTGTGTCCGCTGCTCCCAGGTGTGTCCCTCGGGGGCGATCAAAAAAATGACCGCCGCCGATAAGGCCTCCACGCAAATCGGCTACGCGGTCTACGTGCGGGATGCCTGTATTGTCGTTACCGATGGAAAATCGTGCGGCAACTGCGCTCGGCACTGTCCGACCTCGGCGATCGAGCTGATCGCGCTGTCGGCCGAGGAACCCGACGGCCTGAAGGTGCCGACCATCGATACCGATCGGTGCATCGGCTGCGGCCGATGTGAATACCTCTGCCCGGCCCGCCCGGTCAGTGCCATCTACGTGGAAGGGGTCTACACGCAGCGTACCGTCTGAAGTGCCCCGGAAGTTTTTTGAACGATATGTCCGCCAGCCGTCACCCCAATCTTCCCGGCGATAACGCCGAACCGACTCCTCCCTTAAGCGGCGGGGAGACGGCTCCGGCGCGCACAGAAAAAGCGGCCGAGCCGACCGCGCCGCCGACACCTCCGACGGCGGCCGGGCAGGCCCTCCCGCCCGCCGCGCCGACGGCTGACGCCGCTCCTTCGGCCGAGTCCCCGGCCGATTCCCAGGTCAAGCCCCCGATCGCGTCGACAGTGACACTTGACAGTGAGCGGTTTAAGGCGGTTGCGGCAAATGACGAAGGGGACTTTTCCGTCAGGTCCTCCGAGCCGCAGGGGGACGACAAGACCATCCTCTCCAGTACCGCTCCTTACCAAGTCGGCCCAGCGGCGGGAGCGGTTCCTCCCGCCGCGTCCCCCGAGCCCGACGTCCCCCCCTATCCCGCCTGGATGAACGCCAAAGGCCCCATTGAGCCGGGGACGAAACTGGGGCACTTTATCATCAAACAATACATCGGCGGCGGCGGAATGGGACGTGTCTTCGAGGCAATCGACGAGACATTAGATCGGCGCGTCGCGATCAAGCTCTTGCCTCTTCAGCGGGCTAAAGATTCCAACGCCAACGCCCGTTTCCTCAACGAGGCGCGTTCCGCCGCGCGTCTGAACCACGAGAATATCGCTCAGGTCTATTATTTTGGTGAAGAGAATAATATTCCATTCATCGCCTTCGAGTTTGTCGAGGGGATAAACGTCCGTCAATGGGTGAATGAACACGGGCCGATGCCGGTTCAAAAGGCGATCCGATACATGATTCAAATCGCGGACGCTTTGGCTCACGCCGCCACTCATGGAGTCATTCACCGTGACGTCAAACCGTCGAATATTCTTCTTACCGAGAACGAAACCGCCAAGCTGATCGATATGGGGCTGGCGCGGCTGTTCCTGGACGAAAACCAGGCGAACGACGAGCTCACCGCCAGCGGCGTGACCCTGGGAACATTCGATTATATTTCGCCGGAGCAGGCCAAAGATCCCCGCAAATCCGATTCTCGCAGCGATATCTATTCTTTGGGATGCACCCTCTTCTTTATGCTGGCCGGCCGCCCGCCGTTTCCTGAGGGGACACCGGTTCAGAAGCTCCTGATGCATCAGGGGGAGAAGCGTCCGGATCTTCACTTGCTGGTTCCGAGAATTCCCAACGAGGTTTCGAACCTGGTTCAGAAAATGATGGAGATTGATCCCGAAAAGCGGTATCAGTCCCCGGGGGAACTCTGTGTCGAGCTGGCGCGGATCGCTCCGCTGGTCGGTCTGGCCCCTTCGAAAACCAAGAAAGGGGCTTGGGTTGCCGCCCCCGTCCCCGTACGGAAGAAATCGTTCGATTTCGCTTTTCACCTTCCCTGGATAACGACGGTTTTCCTTCTGCTGGCCGGGGTAGCGGGGTATCGTTTTTGGTCGGTCAGCCGAGAGAACAGCGTTCCTCTGCCCCGCCTGGAGCCCGCGGCGATCCCGACGGTTCCTGTCCAGCCGCCCGAGGCGTCGTCGCAGCCGGCCGAGGTCACGCCGGAGCCCCCCTCAAGTTTAATGATGCGGGTTCTGGGCCCGACCGTTCGGGAAGCGGAATCCGGCGCCCTTCTTTCCGGTGAGTTTTCCCTGCGCGGGGCTTTTGACGGCCGGGGGGAATCACCTCGGCTGCGATCCGGACTGGGGGTGATCCCCTTGGCGCTTTCCCAATCGCTGAGCGACTCGAGTCTTTTAAATGAGCCGCCGGAGGTTGTCGAGTCCCTGAGGTGCTCCATTTCCCCGTCTGGGTCTTCGCTGGCGAGTTCCTGGTCGCTGGCGGCCAGTCTGGCCGCCAGCGCCGATGTGCCCCTGCTTCCCAGTGAGGAAAAAAACTACCCCATTCTGTCAGTGGATCGCGTGGGAGATGTCCCCGGATCGTTTGCCACCTTGTCCGAAGCGCTGGCCCGCGGCCTGGAGCGCAAAGACGAAAATCCCCTCGAGGGGATTGTGATTGAACTGGCGTATGAGGGAACGATGGAGGTTGGGACGTTTGATCTTCCCGCCTGCAAACTGAGTTTGGTAGCTCGAGACGGTTTTCGGCCGACGCTCGCCTTTGTTCCCCAAGAGAACGATAACACGATGTTTCGCCTGGAGCAGTCCGACTTGACGCTGTCCGGCGTAGCCATCGACTTTTCCGCGCCGACACGTTCTTCCAAGCGCTGGTCGCTCTTTGAACTCAATGGCAATTCCTCGCTGGCGGTGAAGGGGACGGTTCTGACCATCCAGAATGATTCTTCCTCACCGCCCCCCCCAAAAGGTACCCCGCCGGCGATTGCCTTTGTCCGCGCCCTATCCTCCGATGGGGAAGAAAATTCCCTCGGCTACGAGGACAGCGGCCGGGGAGTCCCTTACGGCGAAACGTCGGGGAATGGTGCCGGTAATACGGGGAAACGGCCGTTCCGCATCGAGATGGACCGCGTTCTGGTTCGAGGCGAGGCGGCGTTTTGTTCGTTCGAGGCGGCGCAGGACTGCCATATCGCCCTTTCTCTTTCCGGATTCTGCCTGACGGCCCCCCTTATTTCGGTCACGGGGGAGGGGATCGTTTCGGCGTCACTCGATCGCATGGCGGGGTTCTGTCACGATTCCCTCTTTCGGACGGTCGTCGGCGCCGCGCTGACGAATCGGGGGGACCAATCAACCGGTCCGCGGCCGGAAAGTCATCTGAGCTTATCGGTGACGCATTCCCTCCTTCGTATGCAGAACACACCGCTGGCCGAGTGCCTCTGCTCCGCGGACCCCTTCGCTGTCGGAGTGCCGCGCTGGCACCTCTCCGAGTCGATCATCTGCGGGGGAACCTCCCTTCTGCGTGTCGCCGACCTTGGCACGGCTCGGGGAAATGACGGTACTTCCGCCGACTCCGCCGGAATCGAGACACTCGGCGGCGCCGAGGGCAGCTCGGGAGGGGATACCGACCAGAACACCGAGGCCGTACCGGAGCAAACCGCTCGGACGTTCCCCGGCAGCGAGGAACTCTTCCGGCCGATCGAGGAAGATGACGCGGCGCTTCGGCGGCTTAAAGAGATTCCTCCCCATCGGATGTCCCTGACCGATATGTATGATACTATGTTCCGACCGATCTATGATCATCTCCGTTCTCCTCAAGAGCGTGAAATATTGGAGAGTATCGAGACCGGCGTCTACACCTTTGAGCGTCCGGCCGAACCGCCGCTGAAAGAAAGCCGCTGAAAAAACGCTTTTTGTTTGAAGTGTGATCACCGTGACAACGCTGAAAACCAATCGTACCGTCATCCCGAAAATCTTGGCGCCCGCGGGAGGGCGTGAGGCGTTCGACGCGGCCCTGCGCGCCGGGGCGGATGAAATCTATATGGGGCTGGTCGGTTATGGGGCGCGGCAAAGCGCCGCGAATTTTACCCCGGACGAGTTCTGCCGGGCGCTTGATGACGCCCACGCCGGCGGTGTCGCCGTTCACCTGACATTCAATACGGTGATGTCCGCCGAGGAGATCGAGCGCGCGGCGCCGGATATCGCCAGATTGGACGCCTCGGGACTCGATGCCGTGATCGTCCAAGATCTGGGCGCCGCCGATTTTCTCCGCGAGAATTTCCCCCATCTCCCCCTTCACGCCTCCACGCAGATGGCGCTGGCCAACGGTGCCGATGTTCTTTGGGCGGAGAGATTCGGAATGTCGCGCGCGGTGCTCCCCCGTGAACTGACCGTGGAGGAATTGGCCGCGATTCGATCGGCCGTGTCCATCGAGCTGGAGGTCTTCATCTCCGGCGCCCTGTGCCAAGGGTGCTCCGGCCGCTGTTATCTCTCCAGTTTCATTGGCGGCCGAAGCGGGAATCGCGGAATGTGCGCGCAGCCGTGCCGCCAAAGTTACCGGACGCAGCCGGCCTCCCAGCGTGATTCGCACGGCCCCTACCTTTTGTCGCTGTGCGACCAGCTGATGGGGGCCGGCGAAATCGAGCGTCTTGCCCAGCTGGGGATCGATGCCCTGAAGATTGAGGGACGGATGAAGTCTCCTCCCTATGTCTTTGAGGCGGTTCGATATTACCGGAGGATTCTCGACAAGATCGCGGGGGTTTCCGACGAACTGGCCGGCAAGCTCTATGTCCTCAAGGGAAAAGAACCCCTCCCGTGCGGAGAGACGGTTCTTCCGTCGATCTTCAATCGAGGGTACGGGAAGGGATTCTTCTACGATTCCGATCCCGAGATCCTTCATCCGGAGTTTGCCTCCTCCCTGGGGAAGAAAATCGCCAAGGTAAGCGGCGGGGCGCTTTTGCTGAGCGCCCCGGTTCGCTGCGGCGACGGTGTCGTTTACCTCGACGCTTCTCATAAGCGCCTCGGCGGGGGGAACGTCTCGAGGATCGAACGTCTCCCGACCCATCCCGGCGGCAGGCCGCTTCTGGTCGACAGCGCTTCGGCGGGCGACCGCGTGCGGATCGACGGTCCGCCCCCCGCCGGCGCGGTGGAACTGTATCGTTCGTTCGATCATGACGCGGTGCGCCTTTGCGAGCACGCGCTGGAGAATACCCGCAGGCATCGTCCCATCACGGTCCGTGTGACGGCGAAGGTCGGAAGCCCCCTTCGTCTGGAGTTGGAGGCCGGCGGGGTTGCGGCCGCGGCGGCGTCCGAGGAACCCCTGGCCAGGTCGCTGAAGCGAAAGACCTCGGCCGAAGAGATACGGCTGGCTTTGGATCGATTTGGGCAGACGATCTTTGTTCCCGTGAGGTGGGAATGGGATATCGACGACGATGTCTTTCTCCCCAAGTCGGTTCTCAACAAGGTCCGTCAGCGGGCCGCCGACGATCTGCTCGGCGCCTGCCGCCTGGCGGCTCACCGGCCGGCGCGCACCCCCGGCCCCTTCATAAGACCGACGACCGAAACGGGAACGCAGCCCTGTGTCCAGCCGGCGCGCGCGGCGGCCGTGCGAACGGCCCGGCAGGCCGAGGCGGCCTATCGCGCGGGAATCCGCCTGATCTACCCTCTGGCCCGCCCGGTTCTGTTTGAAAGCGACTATCGATCGAGCCAGCCGCTTTCGTCCGGGGAAAGGTTTTCTCTGCCAGGCGCCGATGAATCGATCTCCTTCCTCCCGCTGGCCGGGACGCTGGCCGAGGCGCTTTGGTGTCAGCAGCACGGTCTGGATTTTGCCGCCGACTGGTTTTTCAACGTCACGAACGTCCGAAGCGCGCTGGTACTCTTGGATCGGTTCTCGTGCTTAAAGACACTCTACCTTTCTCCGGAGCTGTCGGCTTCGGCGGTGCGGGAGCTTTCCGACGCGATCGCGCCGATCCTATCGCGGCGCGGCGGACGAGTGGGACTTTCGGTCTACGGCGCCCTGGCGGGGATGACTACCCGCGTGACCCTCTTTCCGGAGGAGACACTGACGATGATCGACCCGGAAGAAAGGCGTTTCACCGTGGTGAAGAACCGCAGCTGGTTCACCGACCGGGCCGCCGGCCGGCTTTCGGGAAGCACCCTTTATTACGGCTGCCACAACGACCTTCGAACCGCTCAGCGGATTGCGTCGCTTGCCGAGCTCAGGTATGATTTCACCGCGGAGTCCCCCGAGGAAGTCACGCGAATCCTCACCGATATTCCCAAGGGGGAGGATTCCTACGGTTTTATCCATCCTATTTTTTAAAACGCCATCGGTCCCCTAGTGAGGGACTTAGGAAAGTGAAGAACAGCATGCGCCTTTTCAACCGCGACGCTCTGGAGGTCAAACCGCTGGCCGAGCGCAAAAATAAGCTTTCTGTCGCTGACAATGTTCGACCGGACAGCCCTTCGGTTCCCCTTTCCGATCAGGCGCTGGGCGATATCCAAAGCATCGTCTCCCGTCTGCACTCGGCCCGGCGGGCCGGCGCCTCCCGAATGCTTGTCTTCGGCGCCCACTCGATCAAAAACGGCCTGGCCGATCTTTTAATCCACTTAATGGAGAAAGGGGATGTCACCCACCTGGCTACCAACGGCGCGGGGATCATTCACGACTGGGAATTCGCCTTCCAGGGACAGACCGGAGAGAACGTCGAACACTACACCGCCGAAGGGCAGTTCGGCATCTGGGAGGAGACGGGGAAATTTCTCAATCTGGCCTTGATTATCGGTGCCTACCGCGGTTTGGGCTACGGTCAGTCGGTCGGGACCATGGTTCAGGAAGGGGGCCTGAGGGTTCCCGGCGACAGCGAGCTGTTTGAGACGCTGCGCCGGGCGGCCGGCGAGGCGGCGGACGCCGCCTCGGCCGATCGGGCCGCGGCGGCCGCCGATCTTCTTGAGACGAAGCGGCATTTCCATCTCGGCGACGGTTTTATATCGATTCCGCATCGGTTTGCGGAGCATAGTGTGGCCGCGGCCGCCGTGCGGCTCGGTGTCCCCTTTACCTGTCACCCCATGATCGGGCATGACATTATCTACACCCACCCGATGAACAAACCCGCGGCGATCGGCCGAACGGCCGAAAGGGATTTCCTCAGCTTTGCCGATTCGGTTTCGCGGCTGGAGCACGGTATTTATCTTTCCGTCGGTTCGGCGGTGATGTCGCCGATGATTTTTGAGAAATCCCTTTCGATGTCGCGCAACCTCGCGCGCCAGCGCGGGGAGTCGATCACCGATTTTGATATCCACGTCGTCGACTTGGCCGCTTCCACATGGGATTGGACCACCCAGGGGGAACCCCCTCAGGATAACCCCGCCTACTATCTGCGGTTCTGCAAGACATTCAGCCGGATGGGAGGGAAGATGACCTACACCAGCGCCGACAACCGCTCCTGGCTGCTGGAGATTCTCAGGCGGCTGGACCAGACGCGATCTTCTTGATATTCGGCCTGCGCCGCGATACAATGGACGATGGGGGGCGGTGGACCATAAGAAAAACGACAGCAACAAACTTTTTGAGGGAGACACAAGCGATGAAGAAGACGATGATCTGCGCCGCGCTGACGGTTCTGTTCGCCTGCGGCGCGGCGATGGCCGGTGACTGGCTCTATATCGGCGGGTACGGCAGCGAGCCGAACGAAGCGATGAAAGAGCAGGGGATTTCCCGGCTGGAGGGGATCTATGTGGGGCAGTACGACCAGACCGCCGGAAAGATGGATGCCCCGCGCCTGGCGGCCGAGATCGGCTCCCCGAACTTCTTTGCCCTTTCGCCCGACCGCAGCGTTCTCTACACCTGCTGCGATGGGGAAGATGATCTGGCGGCGTTCAAAATCAACGCCGTTACGGGTGACTTGACGCTGATCAACCGCGCGGCGAACGGCGGCGTCGGCTGTACCCATATCGATGTCTCCCCGGACGGAAAGTGGCTCGCCTCGGCCAATTACACCGGGGGCGATTTCGCGATCAATCGTCTGGCCGAGGACGGCAGCATCGGTGAGATCACCGCGAACATCGCCTTTGGCGGGACCGGCCCCGAGGTGGACCGCCAGACAAAACCTTACGGACATTCCTGCTACTTTGTTCCGTGCGGCGATGGTGTTCTTCGTCTGATGCTCGTCGATCTTGGGACCGACCGCGTCTTTATCACGCGGGTCGATTCCGAAACCGGGCAAGTGACCGATGATCCTGATATCCCGGTTCTTTATGTCCCCGCCGGAGGCGGTTCCCGCCATCTGGCCTGGCGTGCGATGGATGACGGTACGCTCGATGTGTTCGTGAACAATGAGCTCAATTCCACCGTCTCGTTCTTCTCACTCGAATTTGGGAAGGGATCCGACGGCCTGACCTATTGGGGGACCTGGCTTACCGTTCCCGAGGAGTTTCGCGGAAAGGTCCATTGGCGTCAGGACAAGGTCGACGCCGACCCGCAGCTGACGCTGATGAATTCCACCGCCGAGACCGCCTGGCGCGCGAATCCCGATGGCAGCACGACCGTTTACGTCTCCAACCGCGGTCACAATTCCATTGCTGTGTTTAAGATCGTCGAGCGCGACGGTGTTCGGGCCCTGGCCCCCGTTCAATATGTCCCGACCCAGGGGAACGCCCCCCGCTATTTCTGCTTCGATCGGAATTTTTCGCACATGATCGTCGCCAATAAGCGAACCGGCACGATGCTGACCTTCGATGTCGCGGACGACGGGACCCTGACCGCCACCGGCAACGGTGTCGTGAAGCTCGGCTGGCCCTGCGCGATGGCCTTGATCGAGAAACCGTAATCGAAAGCACACGGCGCAGCAGCTTATGTCTTGGCAAGAGATTGAGGGCCACGATAAGATCGCGGAGAATTTCGCCCGCGCCTTTGCCCGGGGCCGGCTGGAGGGGAGTTACCTCTTCCTTGGTCCGGAAGGGATCGGGAAGAAAAAATTCGCCTTCGCTCTGGCCAAGACATTGCTGTGCCAAAACTTAAAAGTCCCCTCACCAGGGGAAGCGTTTCCCCTCGAGCGGTTCGTCCCCTGCGGCCGGTGCGGCAGCTGTCGGCTTTTCGACGCAGCCGGTCAAAAGGAGCTTTCCGGCGGAAGCAAAAAGAAAAAGCCCCCCGCGGCCCAGACCTCGTCCGAAGGGGCCCGGAACCCGGGCCACCCCGATTTCTTTTTTGTCTGCCGGCCTCCCGACCGTTCGACGATTCCGATGGAGCTGCTCGTCGGCGCCAAAGAAGAACGGATGCGTTCGGGGCTGTGTCATGATCTTTCCCGAACTCCCTTCTTCAACGGGCGTCTTGTGGCGGTGATCGACGATGCCGACTTTTTCTCGCAGGAGGGAGCCAACGCGCTGCTGAAGACGCTTGAGGAACCTCCCGCCAACACCTTGATGATTCTCATCGGGACCAGCGCGGCCCGTCAGCTGCCGACTATTCGCTCACGCTGCCGAATGGTTCGCTTTTCCCTCGACGAGGAGGCGCTGGGAAAGGTTCTCTCACGCCAAGGGATCGTCCTTTCGGCCGACGATCTCAAAAGCGTTCTGGTCGCCGGCGGCTCGGTGAATTTGGCCAGGCAGATCCAGGGAGAAGGATTGTCCGCGGAACGGAAA
>CADBTE010000267.1 GCA_902797455.1 uncultured Planctomycetota bacterium
TTCTCCCGGCTGTAATATTACCGCACAGCGGGGGGTATATCCCTCCGCGTACAGACATATCCACCATCGTTTAAACAGGACCTTTGCCCCATGCGAAACAGAACCAACGGTTTATTCACGCCTGTGCTTTTGGTCGCCGTGTGTCTGCTTGTTTGCGCAGCCGCCCCGGCCGGCCAGCCGTACGGCGCCGCCACCCTCCCCTCCCCGGTCGCCTCGCCGGCCGCCGCCGAATTGGCGGGCGACTGGTCAGTGAAAGTCACCTGTGGCGATACCGCCGAAGTCGTCACGCTCGACCCGCAGGAGATCGTCACGGTGACCGACGAAAAATACGATTCCCTCCCGGTCTTTAATCCGAACGGCCCCCCCTGGCGCCGCGCTCAGCCGCTGAATGGTGTCATCGCCTTTGAGTGCTCCGTCGAGAACGCCGTCGTTCCCGGCACGATTGTCGTGCGCGACGAAAACGGCGCCGAGTACGTCGAGGGAATCGACTACCAGGCCGATGTTCCCGGAGGAAACGTCGGCCGTCTGGAAGGGGGCGCGATCGGCGAGAAGACCCCGGTCTGGATCTCCTACCAATACACACCGATGCGAATCGATTCGGTCGTTCGCAAAAGCGACGGATCCTTCGCCGTCGTCAAGGGAACGCCGCACAGCGTGATGCCGGTTCCTCCGGCGCTGGCCGAGGGGGACACGCGTCTGGTCAATGTTTACTTCTGCGGGCTGATGGACAAGCTCACCGACGATAACCTCTTCCCGATTCTCGACGACGCAAAGGTCATCTTCCCCGACGAGATCATGGCCGAACGGCTTCTCCCCAAAACCTGGCAGAAGCTGACCAATGGCGAAACGCTCAAGATCCTCGCCTGGGGCGACAGCGTGACCGCCTGCGGTTTCATCCCCGACGAGGACCGGTGGCAGGCGCAGTTCGTCCGCCGTCTGCAGGCGCGCTTCCCCAACGCGAAGATCGAGCTTGTCACCGAGGCGTGGGGCGGGCGCAATTCCGACACCTACTTCGCCCAGCCGGCCGGCGCCGAGCACAACTATCAAGAGAAGGTCCTCGACCAGCGTCCCGACCTGCTCATCTCCGAGTTCGTCAACGACGGCGGCTTCTCCCCCGAAAAGGTGGAACAGAACTACGGCCGTATCCGTGACGACCTGAAAAACATCGGCGCCGAGTGGATCATTCTCACACCGCACTATATCCGCCCCAGCTGGATGGGTCTGGCCTCGCAGAAGAACTGCGACGACGACCCGCGCGCCTATACCCGGGCGATCCGCGCTTTTGGCCAGAAGAACAACATCGCCGTCGCCGACGGTTCCCTCCTCTACGGCCGGCTGTGGCGGCAGGGGATCCCCTACATCACGCTGATGACCAACAACATCAATCACCCGAACGCTTTCGGGATGTCGCTGTTCGACGACGCGCTGATGGCGGTCTTTGGCGGCGACAAGTAAAAAACGGCCGCTTAGGACCGGCCCAAAACACAAAAAACTCCGCTTTGAAGCGGAGTTTTTTTGTGGGGCAAGCGAACCGTCCGCGAAAGGGGACGGTTGAACAGCCGGGACGGTTAAATATCGAGGTTCTTCGCCGACAGGGCGTGTTCCTCAATGTACTCGCGGCGCGGTTTGACCCGATCGCCCATCAAGAGGCGGAAGATCTCATCGGCTCGGGCGGCGTCTTCCAGAGAAACCTTCACCAGCGTCCGATTCACCGGATTGAGGGTGGTCTCCCCAAGTTCCTCGGGGTTCATTTCGCCCAGCCCTTTGTACCGGGTGACGATCAGCCCCTTCTCCCCCGACTCACGAACTTTCTGCGGGAGGCAGCGCAGATCTTCCAGCCCGACGGAGACATCTCCCTTGTACATGTAGTAGCGGGCTCCCTCCTGGCCGGTGCGGCTGATCGGGAAGAGCGAGTCCGGTTCAAAACCAAGAGTTTTCAGTTCGGCCAAAGATCGGTTGATCGAACGTACCTCGCTCAGCTCGGTAACGTGCGGCCTCAGCGTCTGCTCGCCGGATTCTTCCGCGTCCGTCTCCGACCGACCGGCCAGGGCGTCGCTGATCGAACCGCCCGACTTGAGCTTCTCGGAGCTCACCCCCATCTGGCTTTCGACCTCGCTGAAGAAGGCATCGAGCTCTTCGCGGCCGGTGAACCAGTACTCTTTCTCCTGCCAAGAGACATGGTAGATCGGCAGACGGCCGTTCTTCTGGCGCGCCACATGATCACGAAGGGAGTAGCCGCGCTTCTCCAGCGACTTGATGTATTCTTCGAGCTTCTGAAGGGTCTGGCAGAGTTTTTTCATCTGCTCTCCCTCGATCCGCCGGCCGTCCTGCGGGTCCAAACTGACCCCCGAAAGCCCAAGGGCGAGAAGCTCCCGCTTCATCTCCTCATCGGTTTGAACGTAGCGGGGCCGATCCTTTCCCTTGGCCTTGGCGCGAACCACCTTGTAGAGAGGGGGTTTGGCGACGTAGACGTGACCGCTTTGGATCAGGTTATACATCTGCCGGTAGAAGAAGGTCAGCAGCAAGGTCCGGATATGGGCCCCGTCGATATCGGCATCGGTCATAATCACCACCTTGCCGTAGCGCAGCTTGGTCAGGTCGACCAGACCGCGGCTGATCCGCTCGCCGTCGTCAAAGACGTGGACGTCGAAGCGGCCGTTCCCTTTTTTCATGTTGACGTAGTCTTCGTGGAAACCGAGGACCGTGTACATATCCTCGATCTCTTTGTTCTTGAAGACTTTTTCCTCGGGACTTTTGTAGGCATTGAGGATCTTTCCGCGAAGCGGCAGGACGGCCTGGAATTCTTTCAGACGCCCCCCCTCGGCCGAACCGCCGGCCGAGTCCCCCTCGACCAGGTAGAGTTCACAGCGTTCGGGATCTTTGCTGTAGCACTTCAGGAGCTTGTCGACGGCTTTGTTCTTCGCGGGGGTCTTTCCCTCACGCGCTTCCTGTCTGGCCTTTTTGACCGCCTCACGAACCTTGGCGGCTTTGCATCCCTTGTCGATAAGGACCTTCGCCGTCTCGGGATTTTCTTCCAGGTATTGGGAGAGGCGGTCGCCTACGATCCGGTTGACGATCCCCTCGACCTCGCTGTTCCCGAGTTTGGTCTTGGTTTGTCCTTCGAAGCGCGGTTCGGGAACCTTCACCGAGATCACCGCGGTCAGACCGTCGCGGAAATCGTCGCCGATCGGAATTAATTTATCGAACAGATCGTTCGCTTTGCCGTAGTTGTTCAGCGTCCGTGTCAGGGCGGAGCGGAAACCGGAGATGTGGGTTCCGCCCTCGATGGTGTGGATATTATTGACGTAGGAACGAAGGTTCTCCCCCTCTTCATTGGTGTACTGCATCGCGACTTCGACGTGAACCCCATCGATGCTGCCGCTCATATGAATGACATGGGAATGCTCGATCTTTCTGTCGCGGTTTAAGTAGGAGACGAAGTCGATCAGGCCGTTGGCGAACTCAAAGGTTTCCTCACGGCCGGTGCGCTCATCGCGGAAGAAGATCTTCACCCCATGATTGAGGAAGGCCAGATCGCGCAGACGACGGATAAGAATCGAGGCGTCGAACTTTGTCTCGGGGAAGATTTCCGGATCGGGCTTAAAGGTGGTCTTCGTTCCGTGCCGGGTGGTCTTGGCGCCGCGGGTCACCGGTTTGGTCGGAACCCCCCGCTCGTACTCCTGCTGCCAGACATAACCGTCGCGGCAGACCTCGACCTGGCACTCTTCCGAGAGGAAGTTCACGACCGTCACACCGACCCCGTGCAGACCGCCGGAGGTTTGATAAGCCCCCTTGCTGAACTTTCCGCCGAACTTCAGGACGGTCATCACCCCCTGCAGCGTCGAATAGCCGAGATCGGGGTGGTCCTCCACCGGGATGCCGCGGCCGTCGTCCTCGACGGTGACGGAACCATCGGGATTGACGAAGACGTTGATCTCGGAAGCGAAACCGGCCAGCGCCTCGTCGATGGAGTTGTCGACCACCTCGGAGACCAGGTGATGCAGCCCGCGCGAGGCGACATCGCCGATATACATCGCCGGGCGCTTGCGGACGTGCTCTAAATCGGAAAGGTGCTCCAGATCGTCGGCCGTGTAGGAGTCGTTGGCCTGGGGCATATCCGCCTCATCCGTCGGCTCGGCGGGGGAGGGACCGGCATGGAGACGATCATCACTGGGCTCGGAAGGGAGAGTATTTTCTTCGTTCGACATCGCACTTGGTCCTATGGTACTTTGTCAGTAAAATATTTCTCATCAAAATCGCTTGAGCGCCCGACGGCTGAGTTTCTTTAAGCGTCGAACCCGCCGGGAAACATCGGGTCATCGCTGGACAAACCGAATTTTTTTGATCTTCTCGTCCGGCATTTCGCTCTGGAAGGATCGCAGGATCTCTCTTTGACAGAACGACAGCTCCATCACCAGAGGGGCCGACGACACCGTCACCGAGAGAACCCCGCCGCGAAAGCCGGAAACGACGGCGTCGTCATCGTTGAGGATCATTCCGCGGGAAGCGAGGATTTGTTCCCGAACGGTCTTCCAGCACTGCTGGAATTTCTCGACCGACAGACGACGGGTCATGCCGGTCCTGGCGAGGATCGACGGAAGGATATCCGACAGCTTGGACGGCCGGCCCAAGGGGCGTCTTTCGGGAATGAAGCGATAGCCCAGCGGAGTCACCCTCTCTTTGGAGTTCGCCTCGCGGAAGGAATTTTTTCTTCCTGCCCCTTTTTTACGGTGGGCGTCTGTCATACAATGACCTTAGCTGTATTACTGGCGGTTTGGGCGGCGAAAAATCACCTCTTTTATTCTACCACAAACAGGTTTTTGGGCAAGACAACCGCCCCCTTTGCGAGGGGGGTTAAAGAAGGAAAAAACCGAATAAAACCATGGCCGAGGCAACCTGTTTTCTTCCCAGCGACGCAGTTTTTCTGACCGGACCGACGGCCTCCGGCAAGAGCGACTGCGGCATCTGTGTGGCGCGGATCATCCATGCCGAGATTCTCTCGCTCGACTCGATGGCGGTCTACCGCCGAATGGACATCGGCACGGCCAAACCGACAACCGGCCAGCGGGCGCTGGTCCCTCACCACTTGATCGACATCGTCGAGCCGTCGGAATGTTTTTCCCTGGCTTCTTACCTCAAAGCCGCCGAGACCGCCGTGCGGGAAATCCGCCGGCGAAACGCCCGCCCCCTGTTTGTCGGGGGAACGCCCCTTTACCTCAAAGGGCTTCTGCGCGGCATCTTCGACGGCCCCGAGGCGGACCAGCAGTTCCGCGCCCAGTGGCAAGAGAAAGAACAACAGTCTCCGGGAACACTCCACGCGCGCCTTCGGCAGGTCGACCCGGTCAGTGCCGAACGTTTGCATCCGAACGACCACAAGCGCCTTTTGCGCGCCCTGGAGGTCTACGAAGTGACCGGTCAGCCGATCTCCTCGCTTCAGACGCAGTTTTCCAGGCAACCCCCTTGCGGCGCCCCCCTGTTCGTCCTCGACTGGCCGCGGGAGGTTCTCTACGACCGGATCAACCGCCGGGTCGACGCGATGGTCGCCGCCGGACTGCCGGACGAGGTCCAATCGCTCCTGGCCGAAGACAAACCGCTTTCAAAGACCGCCTCGGCCGCCGTCGGTTATCGTGAGCTGATCGCGCACTTCAGCGGGGAATGTTCCCTGGACGAGGCGATAGAACAAATCAAACGCGCGACCCGAAACTTCGCCAAGCGGCAGATGACCTGGTTCCGTTCCTTCCCCGAGGCGCGCTTTATTCCGATGAACGACGACTCGACGGCCGAGAACACGGCGGAAAAAATCGCGGCCGTTCTTTCATCCTCCAACGCGTAAAAAAACTTCATGATGAAACAAAAAAAATCCATCCCCAAAGGCGCCGGCGGCGGCGAAACCCAAACGCCGAATGACAGACTTCTCTTCGGCGGGGACAATCCGCCCGCGGCGCCGGCCGACGAGACAGATCGCCTGTGCGACGAGGTTCTCTTGTCGCTGGTCGAGGGAGTAGGTTCCCTGACTATCACGCGCCTGCTGGAGTGTTTCGGAACCGCGAAAGATGTCCTCACCGCCAAGCGGGAGCTGCTCCTCACCGTCCCGGGGATCGGCGATAAAACGGCCGATCAGATTTTATCGGTCCGTTCACGTCACGATCCCGAGAAGCTCATCGAGCGCTGTCGGCAGGAGGGGATCGCTATCCTGACGCGGGACGACCCACGGTACCCTCGGTCACTGCTTGAAATCGCCGACCCTCCTTTCATCCTCTACGCTCTGGGGGAACGACTGCCGCAGGACGATCTGGCGGTCGCCGTTGTCGGTACGCGCGGCTGCTCGCTCTACGGCCGCCGGCAGACCGAGACATTGGTCCGCGGCCTGATCTGCGCCGGGGTAACCATCGTCAGCGGCCTGGCCCTCGGAATCGACGGCGTGGCGCACGAGGCGGCGCTTCGCGCCGGCGGCCGAACAATCGCCGTGCTCGGAAGCGGCCTGCTCAATATCTACCCGGCCTGTCATAAAGACCTCGCCCAGCGGATCGCTAAGCAAGGGGTTCTCTACTCCGAGTTCCCTCCCCTGACCACGCCGGTCGCGGGAAACTTCCCGCGGCGCAACCGAATCGTCAGCGGACTGACCCTCGGTGTTTTAGTGGTCGAAACCGCCCGCCGCGGCGGCTCTCTGATCACCGCGCGTTTGGCAATGGAACAAAATCGCGAGGTCTTCGCGGTTCCCGGCCCGATCGATTCCGAGTCCTCCCGCGGCTGTCATCTGCTCATCAA
>CADBTE010000268.1 GCA_902797455.1 uncultured Planctomycetota bacterium
CCCAACCGGTCGGGGCAAGGGAGGTTCATCCAGCCGCGGATCACAGGCCGCTGATGTCACAGGCCCTGATATCGACACACTCCCGGCCGCCGTTTCGCTTCGCTTCATCGTACCGCCAAGGAACACGGCGAGAACACAAACAGCGTGCTCAAGTTGTCAGTATTCGCTTCACCGGCGGCAGCCGGACCGCAAGAAACTTACGATTTGAAACTCCTCGGATTTTGCTCTTTACTCATCGGGCAAAAAAGGGCACAATACGCAGGCGCTGGGGCGTAGGAAGACGCTTCCAGTCCTGAAAAACGAGGAAAACGGCCGTTTCAACGATAGACAAGGAGAGTTCATCGTGAAAAAGTTTATGGTTATCGCCCTGTGCGGCGCCCTATTTTGCGCGGTTTCGGCGCTTCAGGCCCAGCAACCGCAACAAGCCCAGCAGTCCCAGCCGCGCGCGCTTCTGATCGGCGTGGTCGATATGCCGAGTGTTCTTCAGTCTCACCCTATCACTGTCGACGAAATGCCGATTCTCCGCGATTCCTTCGCCAAGGAACGCCTCGAGGCGCAAAAATACGAACAGACCTGTATGAAGCAGGTGGAACAGATCAAACAGCAGTACAAGATGGGGACCCCCCAGTTTGATGAAGCGACCAAACCGATCCGCGAGGGGCTGCGCCAGGCCGAAATCCAGCTTCAGGATCGTCAGGCCGAGGTGATGAACCAGGTTAATCAGCTTCAGTACAAGATCTACACCGATGTTCAAAAGGCCGTTCAGCAGGTGGCCGAGCGCAAAGGAATCCTGATCGTCCACACCAAGATCAAACTCGATCGCAAGGGAGTGGCCGAGGAAGTCGCCGCCGTCCAAGAGGCGGACGCCAACCCGACGCTGGTCTGGAATCATCCGGCCTGCGACATCACCGAGGATGTCAAAGCCGCGCTGGCGGTGATCGCGGGAACCCCGAAGGGGAATGCCGCCACCGGCGGTGCTCTGGATAATATCTCCAGTCAGGCCCAGGTCAACGCTGCCCAGCCGGCCGCTAAGACCGCCGCCGCGGCGGCAGCCGCTCAACCGGCCCGCGCCGCCGCCCAGCCGCGCTAAATGGATCCTCGGTTCACTGATCCTCCCCAAAAAAAGACCGATCTTCAAGGATCGGTCTTTTTTGACATCTATGTTCGATAGATCTCTATGAGTACCCAAGGTTCCTCTGTTCCTGTTTTCTCACAAACCACCATCGCTAAACGCGCCGTACTTTTGGGGTTCGGTTTTTGGACCGGTACCGACATCACCGTCGAATTTCTCCCCGCCCCGCCGGGAAGCGGTATCTATTTTGTGCGGACCGACCTTCCTTCGGCTCCTCCCATCCCGGCCTTAGTCACCCATCGAGTCGATAAACCGCGCCAAACCTCTCTGGCCGCTGAAGGGGCTCAGGTCGATATGGTGGAGCACCTTTTGGCCGCCGTGCGCGCCATGGGGGTCAGCAATCTGGAGATTCGCGTCAGCTCGGCGGAAATGCCCGGTTTTGACGGTTCCGCGCGCCCCTTCGCGCTGGCTCTAAAAGAGGCGGGCAAGCAGGATCAGCAGGTCCCCCAACCGGTTCGCGTTGTCAGAAACACCTACCGTTTCGGGGATGATCAGCGGTGGATCGAAATCTCCCCCCCCCAAGGGATGAACGCCCTTTATCGCTATGAGATCGATTATACCGGGACCGACGGCGCCCATAGCGGGATCGGCAGCCAATTTTTTGAGTCCACCCTAACCGAGGAGACTTTTCTGGACCAGATCGCGCCGGCCCGGACCTTCCTTCTGGAATCGGAGGCGCAGCAGCTCCGCGCGGCGGGGCTTTGTCAGAGGGTCCAGTACAGCGACGTCCTTGTCTTTGGCCCGAACGGCCCCATCGGGAATCATCTCCTCTGGGAAAACGAGTGCGCACGCCACAAGGTACTCGATATGATCGGTGATTTTTCTCTGGCCGATACCCCCATTTTGGGGACCTTCCGCGCTCGACGGACCGGCCACAGCCAAAACGCCGCGGCGCTGCGCGAGCTGGTCAAAATCCTCGATCAGCAATAACACACGAAACCATTGAGAAATTCATAAAGAAAGGATGGGGGAATGATCCGAATCGGAGTCATCGGTACCGGCCGACTGGGGGGATTTCATGCCGAGAAAGCCGCCGCGGATCCCCGATGTTCCTTGGTGGGAGTCTTTGATCCCGACGCGGCCAATCGAGAAA
>CADBTE010000269.1 GCA_902797455.1 uncultured Planctomycetota bacterium
CGTGCGGGAATTTTCGCCTTGGATATGTCTCGGTCGGGTTTTCGCGGCATCATCGCTTTATCGTTCCCCTCGGCATTACCTGCTTCGGTTCAGCAAGGCGATCAGGATGTAGTAGAAGAGCATCATCACCGAGACGAACAGCTCGGAGGCGGCGAGAACATAACTGCCGCTGCCGCCGTCTTCGAGGTAACTGTCCATCACCCTGCCGGTGCTGAAGAGGATGTAGCAGCAGGCCAGGGCGATCATGGCGTAGACGAAGATCGTTCCCAGGGGGAAGCCGAAGATCAGACTGGCGACAATGATCCCCAGCGCGGCGATCGAGGCGAAGAAGAGGAAGGGACGAAGGAACGAAAAGTTGTTCCTCGTCATAAAGACGATAACCGACAGCAGCGCGGTCAGAAGAACCGTTCCGACGGCGGCGTGGAGGACGATGCCGAGGTTGTTGGTCAGAAGAACCGCGTAGGCGAGGATGGGGACGAAGATGAGCGTCTCCAGGACGACGTTCAGCCCCAGCGCGGCGTACTGGGCCAGACGGCTTTGGGAGCGGCTTAAGAGAAGGCCGCTGATGAACGAGGTCGCGAAACAAAGCCCCAGGATGAGCAGCCCCGTTCCCTTTGGGCCGAGCGCGCTGATGGCGCCGAGAACCTGAGTCGGGAAGACGGTGAACAGGACCGCCTCCAGAAGAGCGAACAGGACAATGGCGCCGAACAGATGGGCGTAGGTCTTCACCAGGAAGCTGCCGGGGCCGGCGACAGCCCGCGATTCGAAGTCGTCCAGGGAGTACGGATAGGTGTTCTGTTCCATCGGTATTCTCTTTTGTGGTTTTCTTTAGATGTTTTCGGGTGCTTGGCGTTTCCCTCGTGTGCTTCGGGGATACCGGCGTCTCGCAGAAAATTATAACAGGTTATCCGGCCGATTCCAGGTGCGTTCCGGCAAAAGCACACCCCCTAAATACCCCTTCACCTGGGAGAGACCCCACACCAGAGGGGGCCCAAACCGCTGTGCCCGAGCGTGTGGTGTAAAATCCATCCGATCCTGTATAATGAAGGGACGGCGGTTTCGATCTCCGCCGGTCTTTACGAGGCCTCCGCGGACGACTCCGCGAGCAAACAATAACCCCTCCTAAGACGCTATGACCGAAAACCCGACCTTTTGGGCGGTGATCGCCACCGCGTTGACGACGGCCTTTGTCCATACGTTCACAGGCCCCGATCACTATCTTCCCTTCATCGTCCTGTCCCGCGCGCGTCACTGGACGCTGCGCCGGACCCTGACGCTGACGTTTGTTTCGGGACTGGGGCATGTCGCCAGCGCGTTCGGCCTGGCGCTGCTGTTCAGCTATTTAAGCCGCTTAAGCGACCGATTCGCCCTCGAATGGGTCGAGCAAACGCGCGGCTCCCTGGCGGCGTGGATGCTTCTGATTCTCGGTGTGGTCTACATGATCTTCGGTCTGATTCACCTCTTCCGCCGGCCCCATACGCACGCCCATATTCACACCGACGGAACCGTTCACACGCACGAGCACAGTGCCGTGGACGAACACGCGCATATCCATGGCGACTCGAGCCACCGGTTATTGCTCGGCTGGTCGCTTTTCATTATCTTCGTGCTCGGGCCGTGCGAGGCGCTTCTGCCGATCCTCCTCGCCGCCGCGTCGGTCGACAGACTCTGCGTCTTTTGCTCCACGACGGTCTTCACCGTGGTCACGGTCGCGACGATGCTCCTGGCCGTGACGCTCGGGTATCTGGGGCTTCGTCGGCTCACCTCCCCTTGGATCGAGCGCTCTTCCCACCTGCTGGCTGGGCT
Organism: uncultured Planctomycetota bacterium; assembly: GCA_902797455.1. Taxonomy (GTDB): domain Bacteria; phylum Planctomycetota; class Planctomycetia; order Pirellulales; family Thermoguttaceae; genus RUG695. Next base: position 1,807 of record CADBTE010000269.1, read on the forward strand.
GATGATCGCCCTGTGCGGGATTGGGATGGTCTTCTTCGACCTATAAAAGCCGGCGGCCAGCGAAAAAAACAAAAAAATACGGCAAAACGAAAAAACGTTTCCCTAATATTGCAAGCAAGGAGACAAAACGATGTCCGACACAACACCTAACGGCGCGGCCGGCTCAAACGGCGATATCGACGCGATCCTCCGGCTCCCCAGGGCACAAAAGGCGAAAGCGTTTTTTGAGCAGGGGTACAACTGCGCCCAATCGGTGCTGCTGGCTTTTGGCGATAAGACCGGTCTGGCCGACGCCGACGCGGCGCGTTTCGCCTCCTCGTTCGGCGGCGGCATCGGCCGTCTGCGCGAGGTCTGCGGGGCGTTCAGCGGGATGTGCATGGCCCTTGGGATGATCAGCGGCTGCGCCGACCCGGCCGATGCCGAGGGAAAGAAGGCACAGTACCAGGTGATCCAAAATCTGGCCGGCCAGTTCCGCGACGCCAACGGGTCGATCGTCTGCCGCGAGCTGCTCGGCTTGACGCAAAAGTGTTCCGAGCCAACCCCGGAAAAGCGAACCGAGGGGTACTACCGTAAGCGCCCCTGCGGCGATCTGGTCGCGTTCGCCGCGGGACTGCTTGACCGGGAATTGGCGCGCTGAGAGAACATTCCCGCGCGGGACAAACCGATTAGGCCGCCTCAGCAGCGGGGCCAGAAAGAGAAGAGCTTGGAATGAAGACGATTCGCCCCATAGAGGGGGAACCCTACGGTCTGGATGTCGGCTTGAGCGAGGAACGATGCGAGCGAGGCCGGAACGTCCTGACGCCGCCCGCCAAAACTCCCTGGTGGGTGGCGCTTTTGGGGATGTTCCGTGATACGACGATCATCGTCCTCCTTGTTTCGGCGGTTGTTTCCCTGGCGGTCACCGCGGTGGAGCGCTGGTGCCTTCACGATTCCGGGGCGAGTTTTGTCGATTCGATCGGGATCTTTCTGGCGATCGGCCTGGCGACGGTGGTCGGCTTTTTGAGCGAGCGCAAAAGCGCCCATGAGTTCGAGCTCCTCAACCAGGTCAAAGAAGATATCACGATCAAAACGATCCGTTCCGGCCAGGTGACGATGGTTCCGATCGCCGATCTGGTGGTCGGCGACATTGTCGTGCTGGAACCGGGGGATCGCTTAGCCGCCGACGGGGTCCTTCTGGAGGCGGTCAATCTCTCGATCGACGAGTCGATGCTCACCGGGGAATCGCTCCCGGCGCTCAAAAAGGCGTATAAGAACGGCCCGGACCAAGATCCGGATCAGTTCGATCTGAAAGAACTGACCGCCAAGGCGCGCCTCGGTGAGGCGTACTTCACCGCCCGCGGGACGATGGTGACTGACGGCCGAGGATTGATGGTCGTTACCTCCGTCGGAGACCAGACCCAGATGGGGCAGATCGCAGGGGCGCTGGCGGCCCAGAGCGATTCCGACGAAGAGACCCCGCTGGTCGGCAAGCTCACGGTTCTCGCGCGGCAGATCAGTGTCGGCGGGATCACCGCGGCGATCGGCATCTTTACCGTGATGGCGGTGATCGACGCGTGGCAGTCGCCGCTTCGCGGCGCCATTAAGGACTGTACCGGCGAGCTGCTGGCGGTTGTCGGCGCGTCGCTGGCGGTCGGCTGGCTTTTGGAACGATTCGCTCTTAAGCCGTTCCTTAAAAGCATGGAGATGAAGCTGAAATCCCCGTGGCTGGCCCTTTTGGCGTGGCTGGCGATGGTTGTGGCGGCCTTCACGATTTTGCTCGGCCTTTGGGGACTGTCTCGCCAAGCCAATCTCCCTGACGGGGTTGACCTTCTCAAAGATGTTCTCCTGGCGTTTGTCGTGGCGGTGACGATCATTGTGGTAGCGGTCCCCGAGGGGCTCCCGATGATGGTAACGATCAGTCTGGCGATGAATATGATGAAGATGGCGCGCGAGAACTGCCTTGTCCGCCGTCTGGTCGCCTCCGAGACGATCGGTTCGGCGACCGTTATCTGCACCGACAAGACCGGAACCCTGACCGAAAATAAAATGGTTCCCCGGCGTATTTTCGCCGATGGGCGGGACTACGCCGCCGAGGATTTCGGTAAAAAAATCAAGGCCTTCCCCGGCGCCGGGGACTGGGCTCGTCAGATGGCGGTCAACTCTCAGGCGGATCTTCACATCGAAGAGACACACGGGGAAAGGATCGTCACGGGAATCGGCAATCCGACCGAGTGCGCGCTGCTGAAGTTTCTTCACCGGCACGGCGGCGATTATCATCAAGAGCGCTCGTCCGGGAAAATCCTCTTTGAGCTGGGGCACAACTCCCAGCGGAAGATGTCGCTGGTGGAGTTTCAAGATCACGAGGGGCACCGGTATTGCTTCGCCAAGGGAGCGCCGCGGAGAATCATCGACGCCTGCTCGACGATCGTCATCGACGGCCGAGTCGAGCCGATTGCCCCCCACCGTCAGAAGATCGACCGCGCCCTGGCCGATTACGCCAGGCAGTCGCTTCGGGTTTTGGCGTTCTGCTCCAAAGACGGGCCGCTGGCCGACGATGAACGCCAAACCGATTCCCCCCGATGGAGGGGAAGCGGCTATACCCTCACCTGCCTGGTCGGCATCGCCGATCCTCTTCGCCGCGAGATTCCCGACGCGGTAAAGCGTTGCCGAAAGGCGCACATCGACGTTAAGATGATCACCGGCGACGCTCTTCCCACCGCCGAGGCGATTGCCCGCGAGGCGGGGATCTTAACCGGCGCGCCCAACGAGCTCGTTCTTACCTCTGACCAGTTCGCCGAGTACTCGGACGATCAGCTCAGTGAAGTCGCCGGGGATATCCGTGTTCTGGCCCGCTCGACCCCGATGGACAAACTTCGGCTGGTTCAGGCACTGCACCGCAAGGGGGAGGTGGTGGCGATGACCGGTGACGGAACCAACGACGCGCCCGCGCTGAAGGCCGCCGACGTGGGGCTGTCGATGGGTATCTCCGGGACCGAGGTCGCCAAGGAAGCCAGCGACATCGTTCTGGTGGACGATAACTTCAAGAGTATCGTCACCGGGGTTTGGTGGGGAAGAACGCTCTATCAGAATATCCAGCGGTTTCTGCAGTTCCAGCTGTCGGTCAATGTCGTCGCGCTCATCGCGGCGCTGGTCGGACCGCTGGTCCACATTCCGCTTCCGCTGACCGTCACGCAGCTGCTTTGGATCAATATCATCATGGATACCTTCGCGGCACTGGCGCTGTCGACCGACCCTCCCCGGCCAAAGACGATGACCGAAAAGCCGATTGCCCGCGACGCCCACATCATCACCGGGACGATGATCTTCGGTATCCTCTTCAACGGGCTCTATCAGGTGGTGATTCTCTTCCTGGCGCTGTTCGGCGGCTGGTTCCTGTCCCCGGAGGAAAAGTACAACGGCGCGATCGCCGCGTCGAGCCCCGAGTATCTCGAGCATAACCTTCCGGCGCTGACCGTCTTTTTCACGATCTTCGTGATGTTTCAGTTCTGGCACAAATTCAACTGCCGCGCTCTGCGCCACGGCGACCGCCCCTTCGAGCTTCTTCACAAAAATATCCTCTTTGTCGTGATCATCACGTCGATTACCTTGGTTCAGGCGGCGATGGTCCAGATACACGCCGTCGGGATTTTCTTCCGAACCTGCCCGCTGAGCGCCGGCCAATGGCTCGGAATCACCGCGCTGACGGCCTCGATCCTGCCGGTCGCCTGGGTTGGGCGGATTCTGGCGGAAAAATTACATCTAAGCTGATTCATTTCATGAATTCAGTGACTTACTCCCTATAATAGAGACAGAGGTTCCATGTGTACGGAACGGAGCATTATAGAGAGGAAAGGGTGAAAGATGGCAGGAAAATTCTGGCGGGGGGATCGGACCTACGGAACTCCGGACGCTCGGTACGAAGACGGGAAGATCTGGCGCGGGGATAAGACCTACGGCACCCCCGACGCCCGATACGACGGCGGTAAAATTTGGATAGGGGATCGGACCTACGGAACTCCGGACGCTCGGTACGAGAACGGGAAGATCTGGCGCGGGGATCGCACCTATGGCACCCCCGACGCCCGCTGGGACGACGGCAAGGTTTGGATGGGGGACCGAACGTTCGGTACCCCCGACGGAAGATACGAGGGGACCGACGCCGGCGCCGCGGCGTGCGCGTTTTTGCTGCTGCTTTAAAGCGCGCGAGGCCCTGTGCTTTGAAGCAAAACACTGTCTCAACAAGAAAGGGTGAAATATGGCCGGACAATTTTGGCGGGGATCCACGACTTTTGGATTGGCTGCCGCCCGGTACGAGAACGGGCAGGTCTGGCGGGGATCCACGACCTTCGGGCTGGCTGCCGCCCGGTACGAGAACGGGCAGATCTGGCTGGGATCCACGACCTTCGGGCTGGCTGCCGCCCGGTACGAGAATGGGAAGATCTGGCGGGGATCCACGACCTTCGGGCTCCCCGACGCCCGTTACGAGAATGGGCAGATCTGGCTGGGATCTACGACCCTCGGGCTCCCCGACGCCCGCTACGACGGCTGCGACGACGGTGCCGCGGCGTGCGCGTTTTTGCTGCTGCTGTAAAACGCTCGCGGACTTACACTTCCGGCAGTTCAAACCCTTTGCGCTGATCTCGGGCGAAGAACGACGCCGCCTGCTCGTC
>CADBTE010000270.1 GCA_902797455.1 uncultured Planctomycetota bacterium
CCCCCGGTCCGGCCGAAGCGTTCGAAATGTGCAAATTCATCCTCAACAACTACGATGAATTCGACCTGATCGTCTGCTACGACGGCAGCTACGACACGGTGATGCATGGCACCGGCGTCTGGGACGAAAGGGCCCATCAGGCGGCGCTCGACTCGATTGGCCGCTACCTGGAGCTGGTCCGGCTCACCGACGAGGTCTGGAAGGGATACAACCGGGTCGTTGTCTTCGCCCCCGACCACGGTTCGCACGATACCAAGGATGGAAAAGGGACCCACGGCAGCGACAGCCCGGAAGATTCGATCGTCAATCACGGCTGGCGCTTAACAGCGGCGCAGAACTAAATAACAAGAAACGAGGGGGAGCCGCACCGCGGCCCCCCTTTATACGCCCGGCGGTTACTTTTTAAGCCAGCGCCAATCGCCGGTGACATTCTCTAACTCCTTGGGAAGGCGGTTTTCGGGAGCTTGGAAGATCCCGTGCCAATTCCCTTCCCCGTCGCGCCAAAGCGCCCAGTCGCAGGGTACCTCATCGTCGAGAGAAATCACCATATCGCCGATCTCCACGCGCTTTAAGGACGACCCGGCGACCGCCTGAAGCGAGGTTGTTTTAGTTCCGCCGACGATACTCCCCTCGGCAAAACGGCAGGCGAACAGACCGGTCGCCTCGGCGCGAACGCGGACACTCTTATCGGCCGAAATCGCCACATCCTCATCGATCGAAAGGGCGCTCCCGCCGGCTTCCTCGAGCGAGGCGTTGGCCCAAAGAAGCGTCCCGTCGCAAAGGCGGGCAAAACCGGACATCGCCGGACGCGATTCCCATGGGGTCTGGGTCGGAAGGCCGGCGGCGGTCATTTCCTCGATCAAAGCGGCAATCGCCTCGTCGTCGGCGGCGATCACTTTGGTCTTGCTTCCCCGGGCCAAAGCGCGGAGGGCCTCGAAATCGGCCTGATCGCTCGGTGTCTCGGCGTACAGAACAATCGCCCAATACGGCTGGCAGCCGTACTGGAGGTACCCGTCGTCGTTGACCCGCCAGCAGGGCTCCCCACAGAGGGTCGTCTTCTCGATCTGGGAACTGGGGATCATATCGGCGGGGTATCCGGCCGAGGAGAACCGCTGACAGAAGGGGAGTACCTTGCTCATCACCGTATCGAACTGCGGCCGTGTCCAGTTCATCACGCCGAAATGCCCAAAGACCAGCGCCGCGGGGGAGTCTAAAGGGGCGGAGGAAATACAGTCGAGAATCCGAATCCGCTGACGGGCTTCTTCGGCGCCGGCGGCCAGGATATCGAGATGGCCGCTGATGTTTTCGGCGACGGAATTGGGATTCTTCCCGCAGCAATAGGGGTGAATATTGACTCGGCCGCCCCCTAAGAGGGAAGTCCAGATTTCAAGCAGATAGGGGGGAATCTCGTCGTTGTAATACTCGTTGTACCATGCGCGCCCTTCGGTCTTGGACAGACCCATTCGGCAGGGGAACGGCGCCTGTTCGTCTGTCTGGGCGAAATCTCTCGGGACTTGCCACCACATCAGAGCATTCTTGCGAAATTCGTTCTTCACCGGATTGCAGTACCAGGTCGGGTGAACGGCGACCATCGCGTCGTCCCCCCAGAACTGTTTGGTGAGCCGATAGAGCTGCTCCTCGTACATCACGAGGCGGTCGAGTTTCATTTTGTTGTAGCCGTCGATCACCTCCGTTCGCTCTTCCTGTTTTCCCGCCTGAGGAAGGAACATTAAAAAAGCGTCGTCGCAGAGATTTCTGCCGGGATAGAGCTTCTCGTATAAAGCGGCTCCCCGGGGGGAGTACGAGATTTCATCGGCGTTGGGGATACCGTTGTAACAGGGGAGAAATCCCCACTCATCCTTGACGCAGCCGGCAAAGGGGATGTCCCGATAGGCGCGAAAAAGTTCCGCCTCAAACGCGTACGCCTCATCGCTGAAAAGGTCGGGATAGAGATAGGCGAAACCGATGGCGACCGTCACAAAGAACTCCCCTTCCCCCGCCGGACGCATCGACTCGTCCAGGGAAAAATGAGCGGTCAATCCCCCGTCTTTCGGCATCTCGGGTCGGAAGTCGACCAGCCCCGTCACATCGGCAATCGTCTCGGGGAGGACCTCGCCGGAGGCGTTCTTCCGATAACTCCACGCCCGCACCAGACGCGCTTTTTCCACCGTGTAAGGATAGTTGTGGGAGTAGTGATCACTCATCGAGGAACGACTGACGCTGTAGTCGGTCGAAGCGTCTTTAAAGGACTGTTCCGTTAAGACCAATCGCTCCAAGAGCAGGTCGGGGTACCGCTGGCAGAAGGCCTTGCGCGAAAGGCGGATCTCGCCGTCGAAGACGATGCCGATGCCGGTATGCTCGCCGGCATAGGAAGTGATCGCGCGCATTAAGGCCATCGCCTCGGGGGAAATCGACTCGTCTTGAGTGCCGCGGGAGGAAACGCTCAGGAGGTCATATCCGGTTGTATTGTTAAACCGATCGAGCGTCGTCTTGTATCCTCCCGTATCGAGAAGCTCGTAGGAGCGGACAAACCAGCATCCGATATCGCGGGGGATCAGACGGCCGTCGATCCTCACCGGGAGCCGGTTGGGATGTTCGGGATTCAGCGCCGGGTACTGTGCCCGAGAAAGGGCGGCCAGGCAAAACATTCCGACAAACAGAAACACGATTCGGCCGAGGCGCGAGGCAGAAAAACTGAACATTTTACAATAGTCCTGATTTCGGTGTTTTTTTACGAACGGCGAAGATAACGGGTATTATACCGGTTTTAGACGCCGGCCAACACCTCTTTGCAGGCGGTGATCACGTCGGCCAAATCCTCCTCGGTCATCCC
>CADBTE010000271.1 GCA_902797455.1 uncultured Planctomycetota bacterium
AAATCGACCGAAAAAAGCTCTTCCAATTCGGGATCCTCTTTGGTCCCCTGACAGCGGTAGCCGGCGACGGTCTTTTCCCCCACCGCCCAAAGGACCTCTCGGGCGGAATCCCAAACCACGCCGTGAGCGTCGGTGAAAGGATAATCTTTATGCTTTACCTCTGCGACAGCGTCCGGGTCGTCCGATCGGACGAACAGACGCAAAAAGGCGCCGGTACTCGAGGCCGAAACAATATTTCCGTCAGGAAGGAGCGCGGCCGAATGGGTATTTCCCCCGGCGAAACCCAGAAAGAGAACCTTTTTGTCCTCCATTCTAACCAGCGCGACCCCGCCGCCGGAGGCGGCCGCCAAAAGGGCCTTCCCCCCCATAACGGGCTTGACGTCGCTAATGTTGGCGAACCATTTGGCCTGCTGCGCCGTGAGCTCGGGCGCCTGAGAAGGGATCCACTGCCAGAGGATCGACGCCGGGTCGCTCCAATCGCTGTCGGCGCGAAAAAGAATCGCCGACGCGCCGTTTTGCTCAGCGGTGATCACCGCCGGGTGCTCCCCGGTGGGAGCCGCGGCGATATATTCCTTAAAACGGTCGGCCGCCTCCGGCATGCCGGCCAGCAGCGCGCCGGCGGCCGTGGATACGGCCGCGGCGGCAAAAAGAAGAAATATCGCCGAAAAAGTCTTGTTCGCTGACATGGACATCCTCGATTTAAATCACTCGTTGGACTGGGCGGCGGTATCGTCCCGGGCGGGGATGTTACCGTTATCCGAAGCGTTACTGTCGGCTGAGGCCTCCGTCTCCTTGTCGGGGCGTGCCTTTAGCACAATAAACTGACTGTTACGATAGACCTCCCGCTCGAGGAACTGATTGTATCGCTCCAGCGCCTTAGGGTTGGTCATTACCTGATAGGGGGGAAGTTCCGAGATGATATAATCGATTCCGTACTCCTGACAGATTCGATCGTACCGATTCCTCCCCTTGTTTATTAAAGCACAAATCAACGGCTGATTCCAGCGCGCGGACGATTTTGCCCCGATCGGGACATAGAGGGACTCCATTTTTTTGTACCACTCGACGATGGAGCGGGCGTCTTGAGGAATCTCTTTCCACTGACCGGCGTCGGCGCGACACGCGTTCCATTTGAGGGAATCGCACCCCTTGGGGACGAGAAACACCGCGGCCGGATCGGTGTTCTCCCGCGCCCAGCGGCAGATGTCGAGCCATCCCCTGGCGATGGAGGCCTTCGGGGGACAGCTGCGCGGCACGATCGGTTCGGTCTTCATCTGGAGCATCGATATCGAGCCGAAGAGGGATGCGGCGCACACAAGCGCGGCGGTAAGGAACGAAAGACTCCGAGCGCCGTCGCGATGAAAGCGCCGAAGAATCACCGCCCCCAGCGAGGCAAAGACCAAAACGGTGAGGAAGGTGACACCGTCGGTCGGACGGGGGATGACCGGCCAGAGAGGATCAACCGTCGCCGCGGAAGCGACTCGAACCGCCTCGGCGCGGTAGAGGAACTTCAGTCCCGTAAAAAGAAGGAGCGCCGGCGGGAGCCACAGCAGCGTTCTTCGGATACTCGACTTGTCGCGGAACCAGTCTTTGGCGTTGTCGGCGGCCAATCTGACCCCACCCAAAGCGACCGCGGCGGGAACAACCCAGTCGCTTAAACGAAACCAGTAGAACCGCAGCAGCGAGGCGGCCCACCGACGATCGCCGCAAAGATGATGATTCACCAGCCAAAGTGAACCGTAATCGAGCAGCAGACCGACCATAGCGAAAAGAAGCGCCGCGAAGGTAAAACGGTTCCAAACCGATTCTGGGGAGGAGTTGCCCCGATGATCGGTCGGCAGACGCAGAAGCAGCAGCCAAAGCGCGGCCAAAAGGGCAAAGCGCAGGCGAAAAGTCCAGGCCAGGGAAGAGGCGACCAAATGGTGCGCGATCCGCTCGAAGACGTAGATTTGGTGAGCGCTGTCGGTGATCTCCCGGGGGACGCCGAAATCGAGCATCAGCGCGGGAATCAGCCCCAAAAGCGCGACGGTGCCGCCGATG
>CADBTE010000272.1 GCA_902797455.1 uncultured Planctomycetota bacterium
ACGACGCAGGAGTCGACGCGTCGAATGCTCCTGACTCCCGGGCCGATCGATCTTGAACGCGAAAAGGTTCAGCTGGCCGATTCCTTCGGCTTCTGCCTGGAACGTCTGGCCCCGGCCCGTCCGGAGATTCGCTCCTGGCTGGGGGGAGATTCCCCCAAGGGGTGGGCCGCGCGGCTGGTTGACGGCACGCGCCTGGCCGACTTTAGTTTTAGAAAAGAACTCCTCGACGGCGGTTGGGAGAAGGTCCAGGCCAGTGACGACCCGATGATTCGATTCGCCCTGACGGTCGACCCGGTTGCCCGGAAACTGCGTGCCGAACATGACAGCGGTGTTGTCGAACCGATTCAAAAGGCGTACACCGATCTGGCTCTTTTTCGATTCCAGACACACCCCCACACCTGTTATCCCGACGCCACCTTTACGCTGAGACTGTCGTACGGAAAGGTGGCGGGGCTTCCCGGTATCCCGGCGATGACGACGATCGCCGGGGCTTACGCCCACGCCGAGGAGCATCGGCGCGCCGATGTCTTTTCCCTTTCGGACAAGTGGTTCGACCATCGCTCCGAGGTGGACGAGACGACGCCGCTGAATTTCATCTCCACCAACGACATTATCGGAGGGAACTCCGGCAGTCCGGTGGTGAATGTCAAAGGGGAGGTGGTTGGGCTGATCTTCGACGGGAACGTCGACTCGCTGTCGCTCGATTTTCTCTATTCGGAGAAGAGCGCCCGGGCGGTGTCGGTCCACTCCTCGGGGATCAGGGAAATTTTAACGAAGATTTACGGGGTCGATTTGATACCGTGATGAAAAAAATCCCCCGCCGCTGGCACTAAAAATAGCGCCGGCGGCGGGGGAGAAAGCGGCGCGTTTGGCCTTTTCACGTTAGTGGCTGCGCTCGACGGACGCCTGAAGCACACTGGTGATCTGGGCCTTCAGATCGGCCAAATGGGCTTCGGTGGCCGGGTCGAGGGTTTTCCCTTCTGTCGTGCTGATCTTCTGCTCGATATCCTGCAGCTGCTTTCGCGCCAGCGAGGCGGTATCGTCTCGCATGTCCGATCCGGAGGAGATCCCATAGGGATTCCCCAGCGCCATCGACCGAAGCTGGGTGTAATACTCCCGCTGGAGGTATCGCCGCTGGGAGGAGATCAGCGGATGGCGCGCGCTGTACTGGCCGTCGGCGTGATCCAGTTCCGAGAAGATCGCCCCGGTGAGCGAGTCGAACATCTCGGGGATGGTGAACAGATCGTCCTCGCCGCCGACGCGCATCGCGGTATCGGCCATCCGGCTGAGTTTGCTCGGATCGAGCAGATCCCAGAGGATATACTTTTGGATCGTGAGGAAAATATGGTGGAGGTCCCTGTCGTGGCGGACCTGGGGGTTCGATCCCCAATGGAGCCACAGATTGGGGGTGAGGTAGTTCGTCAGGTTCGGCGGAAGAACGAACGGCTCGGGAGAGAAGACCTCTTCGGTGAGGAATTTCATCGCCCGGCGCTGCTCTTCGGCGCTGACAACGACGAACGGCGGCTTCGCGTTCTCGTCCCCTTTGAAGTCGCGATGGAAGTGGATTCCACCGATATAGCTTAAGGCCAGCTCCATAGACAGCAGGTAATCATTCAGGACGGCGTTCAGCCGCGGGGCCAGCTTCGAGTAGCTCTCCCCCTCGTGGACGATCCTGTCGGTCAGACCGGGGAGGATCTGTTTAAACAGCCGCAGGCGCAATTGGGCGTACTGGAGGGGATCGCTCCCCAGATCCCAGCTGTGCACCATCGGATCGGAACTGAAGGAACAGTCGTAATCTTCCGCGTAGCTGTACTGCGGCTTGGACTGCTCGGAGGCGATCTTTTGAAGCTCCTCTAAGTCGCCGTCGGTGGAATCTTTCAGCGGCTTGTAGCCGTATTGAATCACCCAATAGTCGTATTCCCCCAGGTGGATCGGGTAATAGTCCCCCTGCGGCTCTCCCTTCGGCGAGATATTGGTGGGGATATAGTCCATCACACTGGCACTGTAGCCGTACTTGCCGAGCTTTTCGGGATCGTTGACCTCCTCGAGCGTATGGAAAGCGCTTCCACGGAAGTTGTGGCGCAGCCCCAGGGTATGCCCCAGTTCGTGCATTGTCAGATAGGTTAAACCCTGGCGAATAAGCTTGCCGCGCTGCGCCTCGAACTCGGCCTTTTTCTCTTCGGCGCTTTTTTCCTCCTCCTTCGCGGCCGTCTCCTGCGAAGAGGCCTCTTCGCAGGCTCCCTCGCTGGATGTTTCTTCCGTCGGCTTTTCCTCGGCAGCGGTTTCCTCGGCCGGTTTTTCCTCAGAGGAAGCAGCTTCTTGCGTTTCCTTTTTTTCGGGGTCGGCGGGCTGCTCGGCCGCGGTTTCCTCCCCCTCGGCGTTGGCTAACATCACCTCAAAGAAAGTATTGACCACCCCCATCTGCTGCGACATAAAGAGCCGGTCGTTGAACAGAGGCGTCCGCTCGTCGAAGGCCAGGAACGATTCTTTCCCATCGCCGCCGCTTTGCTGAAGCGCCTTGGAGGCGAGCGATCGGCCGCAGAATTCCAACGCCACTTCCTCCGGGGAATACAGTTCGAACTCTCTGTTCCAGCTCTTGATGAAACCGACGTCCAGAACGATATCGGCGTCGAGGATCTCGCCGGTGAGCGGATTGACCCGGCTGGGGCCGATCGAAAAACCGAGCCCCGTCTCGCTCCAGCGAATGGTGTTGTAGTTGATATCTTCCGGATCCCAATCGTCGTTTTCTTCCTGCTGACGAACCTCGATGGCGTTGTAGAAGCCGGCTTCCTCAAAGGCCTGATTCCACTCGAGGATCCCGTCACGGATCGGCTTGCGGTAGGCGTAGGGGATGGTCTTTTCCAGCCAGAAGACGATCGGTTTTTTCGGGAGGGAACAGTCGGCTTTCGGCTCGAGTTTTCGCAGGTTCCAGCGGTTGATATACCGGACGAAGTTTCCGTCGTCCTGGTTTTTGCTCATATTCTTGACCGCGGTCGTGAAGTAGCCGACACGCTCATCGGCCAGACGGGGGTTGTATCCGCTGGTCGGGAGTTTGCTGATAGAATAGTGGATGGTAACGGCCACCCCCTTTCGGTCGATCACCAGCGGGTCCCCGTCAGAGGTGGTGTTTCCGCCGGTGTAGGCGGCGTTGACCTCCAGCTCGATATTGTCGGTGAGCCGATCGTTCTTCCCCTTGATCTTTCCCCAGGTGGAACGGTCCCGGGCGAAACTAAAACCGGGGAGCGCGCGCGAGGCAATGCCCGGCAGGTCGCTTAAGAAGACCCCGGTCAGATCGATAATATCCCCTCCCGACGGCCCGACCGCGAGGATCGGGAGACTGTAGAGGATGCTGTCGGCGTAGTCCATCTTTACCGCTCTGGCCTCGGGGGTTCCGCTTTCGGCGGTGTAGCGGTAGTTGCGTCGGACGATTTGGATACGATCATCGACTTTGCGGAACTGCCAGAGGATATCGTCTCCCAGCTCCCACGACTGCCCGGTGTAGAGCAGGCCGGAACCGATACCGCGGGCGATGGAGATCACGACGATGTAGTCGGTATCCAGG
>CADBTE010000273.1 GCA_902797455.1 uncultured Planctomycetota bacterium
AGCCGAGATAGGCATTTTCGATGAAAAACGCGATATTTGGTCTGATGGCGACGCTTTTATTCGCCGGGCTCCATATCAGCCCCGCCCTCTGCGCCGATGGCGGGCGGCAGCTGGGTCCCGGGGTGATGACAACGATACGCCCCTTTATCAATTACAGCGAGACCTATCAGTGGTCGCCGATCCCGACGATCGTCGCGGCCGATGGTTCCTACGACTGGGCCCAGAGTCTCTATTTCACTAAAAGCATCTGGTGCCTGGAGTTTAGTTTCAAGCCGATTCGGACAATCAAAGTCGACTTCCCGACGGAAGAGGGAGTGCTTCAGACCAAAGATGTCTGCTATATGGTCTATTCGGTGACCAATACCGGTGATTTCCTCGAAAGCCAGGTGGACGAAGAGGCGAGCAACGCGGTCCACGTGATGGGGCATGACGAAAACGGACAATACACCGCCAAGGAATACCGCATCAAGACCGACAACCTGGATGGGACTTACAAGCCCTCCATGGTCAGTTACATCGACGCGAAGCCCGACAAGGACGGCAAGATTCCCGGGACGGTCCGTTTTGTCCCCCGTTTGGTGCTGGTGGGGCGCGGCGTGAATGACCCGGTTGTTTACGAGAAGAATGAAGACAGCGGCATGTTCGTCAGCCAGCCGATTTCTGAGGAAAATCCGGTCTACCCCGATCAATTTCTCCCCCTGGCGCTTGTTCAGATCGCCGCCATCGAAGATCCCGCGATCAAATTCGAGAACTGCGTGACTTTCCCGGCCCTTGATATTCCCCCGGGGAAGACCGTTTGGGGGATCGCAACTTGGGTCGACGTCGACCCCAGAATCGATAACCTGACGGTCTATGTCAGCGGCCTGACCAACGCGCTGCGATGGGACGATTCCGAAGAAGGGGTTCCGGCCGATGCCGGACCGATGGAAGGCCGCAAGATCTTCCGGAAGGTGCTCAAGCTCAACTTCTTCCACCCGGGCGACTCCAAAAATTCCGACGCTCCCTACTACTTTGGCAAGCCGGGAGAGGAACGGTACGAATGGGTTTTTATGTAACCCCTTCGTTTTTTCCCGAAGTGCCCAAACGCGAAAAAGGCCGTGAGCCCTCCGTTGCTCCCGGCCTTTCGTTTTTTGCGCGAAAGCCCCTTGCCGTTTCCCCTAAGTTTTGCTTCCTGCCCCCCTTATGGAAATAAGAAAACACGTGTATAATCTCTCCACTGAAAACCTCTTTCGCCTCAAAGATGGTGGTCTGTCGCCCGGTTTTGTTCAGGCAAAGCCGGCGGTGAAAGAGGAATCCCCAGTACTCGAAAAGAACAAACGATAATCGGTCAGGTATTCGCGCGCTGCGCAGGCGCTTGGTACCGAGAAAGTGAGGAAGTTATGGCTCATAAAAAAGGACAGGGGTCCAGCCGGAACGGGCGGGACTCCAACGGTCAGCGCCGTGGCGTTAAGGTGTTCGCCGGTCAGGCGGTTCGCCCGGGGAGTATCATTGTTCGTCAGTGCGGTTCGCATTGGCAGGCCGGAAAGGGGGTCGGTCAGGGGACCGATTTCACTATCTTCGCCCTGACTGAGGGTTTTGTGAAGTTTGACCGCAATGGCCGCCGTGTCAACGTGGTTGCCGAAGATCCGAATCTTGAGGCGGTCCAGCAGTAAAAAAGCCGAGGTTTCGGACGCGCGTTCTAATTTTTCGTTTTCGCGGGGGTACCGCTTTCGAAAACGAGGTAAGCGTGTAAATGGGCGTGCCTAGAAGATAGGTGCGCCCATTTTTTTGGCTTTGCGAATGCTTGGCGTTTGGACACCTGGAAACAGACGTCTTTTGGTGTGACGATGGGCTGAAATAATGTTTGTTGACGAGGTTCAGATAGAGGTTCAGGCCGGGAAGGGTGGAAACGGCTGCGTCAGTTTTCGGCGCGAGAAGTACGTTCCGCGCGGCGGTCCGGACGGTGGTGACGGAGGGCGCGGCGGCGATGTGATCGTTGTGGCCGACAGCAATACCGCTACACTGTTTCATCTGACCACCCGCCGCACATGGAGCGCCCGCGTCGGCCAGCAGGGGGGAAGCGCGGGCCGCCAGGGGGCCGCGGGAGAATCTTTGACCATCAAAGTCCCCGTTGGGACGATGGTCTTCGACGCGGTCCACGAGGTTCTCCTCAAGGATCTCTCTGCCGAAGGGGCAACGGTGGTCGCCGCCCGCGGCGGGGCCGGGGGAAAGGGGAATATTCGCTTCAAGTCGGCCGCCAACCGTGCCCCGCGCACCGCCACCCCCGGTGATCCAGGCGAGACGCGCCAGCTTCGCCTGGAGCTTAAAATGATCGCCGACGTCGGCCTCATCGGCAAGCCAAACGCCGGGAAGAGCACGCTGCTTTCCCGCGTCTCTCGGGCCCGTCCCGAAATCGGCGCCTATCCGTTCACCACGGTTCACCCGCATCTGGGGCTGGTTCACGTCGGAGCCGACAGTTCGTTTGTGATGGCCGATATCCCCGGTCTGATTGCCGGCGCGCACGCCGGCGCCGGTCTTGGGCACGATTTCCTCAGACATATCCAGCGCGCCGGAATTCTTGTCCACCTTGTCGAGCCGGCCCCCGATGACGGAACCGACCCGCTCGACAATTACCGTCTCATTCGGGACGAGCTCGAAAAGTTCGATCCCGAGCTGGCGGTTCGCCAAGAGCTGCTGGCGGTGACCAAGGCCGACCATCCCGACGCGGCCCAGGTTGCCGGCCGCTTCGCCGAGGAGCTTGGCAATCGTCCCTTCCTTATCTCGGCTGTCACCGGCGAAGGAGTCGACCGTCTGATTAGGGCGATCGCGGCCGCGCTGAAGCCAAAAACGACATGGTAGCACCAGCCAGTTCAACGAGGACGCCTATGGATTCCATCTGTTCCTTCACCCCGCCCGCCGCCCTGGCCCCCGCCTATCATCTCGCCGAGGGCCAGCTTCAAGAACTGTCCGGCCTGATCGAAAACCGGCTGCGTCACGACAATCCTTTCCTCGAGGAAGTGTTCGGGTACGGTTTTCGCCTTGGGGGAAAGCGCCTTCGTCCCCTGCTGGTTTTTCTTTCGGGCAAAGCCGTCGGCGAAGTGAAAGAAGATCACCTCCGTGCGGCCGCTGCGCTGGAGATGATTCACACCGGAACGCTTATCCACGACGATATCTTGGATGGCGCCAATATTCGCCGCCATCTTCAGACGCTGAATATCCGCTGGGATCCCCGCACGGCCGTTTTGGCGGGGGACTGCCTTCTGACACAGGCGATCCATCTCACCACCGAAATCGACGACACGACCTGCTATCGCTCGGTCGCGCTGGCCTGCCGGAAAACCTGCGAGGGGGAACTTTTGCAGACAGCCCTCCAGGGGGAGTTCGGAATGACCGAGGACGACTATTATCGCGTTATCCGGGGGAAGACCGCCTCGCTGCTGGAATGCTCCGCCAGACTGGGGGCCTATTTCGGGGGAGCTTCCGCTAAGTGTGTCGAGCGGTTCGCCTTTTATGGTCAGGGGCTCGGGATGGCGTTTCAGATCCTCGACGATCTCCTCGACCTGGAGGGGGAGACCGAATCGATGGGAAAGACCCTGGGGACCGATCTGATCAATCGCAAGCCGACACTGCCGCTGATTCTCTTTTTGGCCAACGCCGGCGCCGCCGAGCGGGAACGTGTCCTGTCGCTTCTGAACAAAGATAACCCCACGTCCGAAGACCTCGCCGCGGTGACCGGTTCCCTTCGTGACGCCGGCTGCCTGACGGCCGCCCGGCGGCAGGCCGAGCGGTTCGTCGCCGACGCTCTTGCCTCCCTGGACAAAACGTGTCCCGTGATGATGACGGCCGAACAGACCGACGCCTACGCCGCGCTGGAGAGTGTCGCGAACTTTGTTCTTTCACGAAACTGCTGAGTGTTTTTTCCGACCGTTTCGATATCCTCCAAAGCGGCCGGCCCGCCGAGTCCCGAGGCCGGCCGCTTTTGTTTTGCCCGCTCGGGAAGGTCTTTGCGCCGGACTCGGGCAGGCGCGGGATTGCGGCGGGTATTGTTGAAGCGAACCGGATACCGCTTATAACGGGGCTCTTTTGGAATGTCCGCCAGACTCCGTAAAGCGGGAAAAATTGCTCTTGTTCCCCTGTTGGATTTAATCTATATTCCCCCTTATCCTTAACATACCGGGTCATCCCCTCGGTCTTTCACGAACCGGTTCGGAAGAGTTTTTTAAGAACACTCTCCGGAGGTAAACGTAGTAATCGAGAACAGATGACCATTCGGATGCCCGCCGGCCTTCTCTTTGGCTTTTTCGCATACACAAAAAGCCAGGCCGCGGCTTCGTTGAACACGAAAAATTCGTTGAACACGAACTATGGATAAAACAAAACAGACCGGTTCACGCGACGGTTCCCTCTGGCCTATGACGTACGACACGGCCGCGGATATCCCCGTGCCTATGCCGTATACGGAATCCGGCCGCGCGGCCCGGACTTACGAGCATATCCTTTCCGCCCCCGTTCACTACGAACCGCGTTACGAATACCCGCTGGTGATCTGGCTCCACAGCCCCGGACGTGACGAGCATGAGATTTTTTCCGTCATCCCCCGTCTGAGTATGCGCAACTACGTCGCCGTCGCGCCGCGCGCCGTTAAGTTAGACCGCCGGGCCGACAGCCCCGCGCGATTCGCACCGATGTACGATTGGCCGACCGACGGCCCCCAGGTCGAGGAGGCCGAGGAGCGAATCTTTCGTTCGATCGAGCGCGCTCGTGCGCAGTGCAGTATCTCCGCCAAGCGAATCTTTTTGGTTGGGCTCGGCTCGGGCGGAACTTTCGCGCTAAAAATAGGCACAAAATACCCAGAGTACTTTGCCGGCGCCGTCTCGATGCTCGGATCGTTCCCCAGGGGAGAGCGGCCGCTTCGCTGCTGGCGTCAGACCCGTTCTTTCCCCATCTTCCTCACCGTTGGTCTCAACAGCCGAACTTTTACTCCCGCTGACGCCGCTGCGCAGCTGCGGCTCTTCCACACCGCGGGTATGTCGGTCTTGATTCATCAGTACAAGACAGCCAACCGGCCGACCGTCCCCATGTTCCGCGATGTCAACCGCTGGATTATGGAGCGGGTGACCGGCGGCCGTTAAAAACCCAATGCTCCGGCCGATTGGGATCTTAGGCGATGAATCAGGATGAACATAAACGGCAGATTGACCGTCTGGTCACCAACGCGCGGGAAGCGCTGTGTGACCTGGTTTGCGATTCCTCGACGGCGCAGCGCGGCCCGGCTGGTGATCAGGCGATAGATCGTGAGTCATTGAGCGCCGCTGTCGGACCGATGGCTGATATGGAATCGATGGTTGAGATCGAGTTTGCCCGTATGAGCTTCACCCCCGAGGAACTCGCCTCGGCTCGGGTCGGTACCATCTATTCGCTTGGGAAACCCCCTTGCCCAACGGTCGCTGTTTATCGGGAGGAAAAGAAAATCGCCGACGCGATCCTTTTTGTGCGGGATGGCCGGCTGTGTGTGCGGATCCGAGATCTTGCCTCCGAGTGATTGTGGCGCGAAATATCATATCATCTTAAGGAATTCCACGGGAGCGCGGATCAGATGAGAAACGGCACTGCTAAGCGACTGGTTCTTCTTCTGGCGGTCTCCCCGCTGCTGATGCTCGCGCCGCGGTTTTGGGCCGAGGAGCCCTCTGTCAGCGAAAACGCCGCCGCGCAGCAAACGGCCGAAAGCGGTGCCGCGACGCAGCAGAAGCATCCCCTGATCGCCCCCTGCGCCGGAAACGCCGCCGGCTCATGGGACTACTCAGTGACCCGATCATTGACCGGGCTTTTCTTTGTCTTAGCGGTTCTCTTTGCCTTTTTCTACGTGGCGAAAAGATGGTCCCCCGCGAGGAAACGACTCTGCCCGGAGGCGTTCTTTCAGACGATGGCGGTCTTTCCGATCTCCAGCCGTGTCCAGGGAAGAGTGGTCCGTTTCGGCCCAAAGATTCTTCTTTTAGCCGTCAGCCGCGATCGTGTCACTGTGCTGACCGAGCTGACCGACCTCGAGCAGATCGCTTCCCTCACCGCGACGCTTCCCAACAGGCCGGGTGAGGGGGGAGGCTCCAAGGAGGCAGGTCAATGAAATCGTTCTTGGGAAAACCTCTTCATTTTCTTGTGATGGCCGCGGTATTCATAAGCGCCGGCGCTTCGGCGCGTGCCCTGGATCAGCCCAATGTGCCGTCGCTTGACGCGCAGCCCCTGGCGGCAGCCGCGGCGGACACGGTGCCGTCCGCGGCCTCTCCCCTCCAACCGCAGGCCCAGGCGCCTGTCTCGGATATTCCCAGCACGGCCGGTACCGCCAATGCCGCCGATATTCCCGGTGCCGCTGATATGCCCGGTGTCGCTGATGTCCCCGCCGTGCCAGGCACCGAGGGGGATTGGTCACGGGAAATCTCCAATCTGTTTGCCCCAACTTCGG
>CADBTE010000274.1 GCA_902797455.1 uncultured Planctomycetota bacterium
AGCTATTTCAGATCCGAGAGCTTGACCTTATAGATAAAAATGCCGCCGACCCAGGTGAAGTAGGCGACCAGCGCGGTATCGTCGTCGATAAAGCAAATCGAGGGATACTGCCAGTTGGGACCAACGGGACGCTCGGGGTGCTCCATCGTCTTGCGGACGAGGATTTCGGTTCCGTCGGCGTTAAGACGCTCGATCGTCACCGTCGCGCGTTCGTTCTGGCCGCTGATCGGCAAAAGCGGATTCCCGACCGCCAGAAGCTCGTCGCTTCCGGGGATGCGCTTGATCAGCGTCGGTGAAAGGGGAGAGTCGATACACGACTTGAAAGGTTTGCCCCAGCTTTCACCGCCGTCGGTGGAATAGGTGAAATACTGCGCCCCGCCGTCAGTGCGGATATTCATCAGGATCCGGCCGTCGGCCAGCTCGCACAAGCCGGGCTCTTGATAGACGATTCCCTCGATCGGCTCGACGCGCTGGCCTTCACGCCAGCTGTTCCCCCCGTCGTCGGAGATTAAACAGAAAATCGCCGCGTTGAAATCGAGTTTCGATTCCCCCAATGAGGCATGACGGGCGATCGGAACTAAGATTCGGCCGCCGGATAATTGCACCACCCGGTCGTTGTTCATCACGTTGTAGGAGGGTTCGGGAACAAGACACTTTCGCGGCCCCCAAGTACCGTCGTCTTGACGGACACGCATATAGGGACGGCAGTCGCCGAAGGCCTCTTTGATCGCGTAGAACATCACCACCCGGCCGTCGGCCAGGCGGCGAAGCGTGACCGACATGACGTTGAGTTTCCCCTCGTTCTCCAGCTCGAGTTTATCCTCGCCTGTCCAGGTACTGCCGCCATCGCTGGAAAGGCGGCTCATCAAACAGGCGGTGGCGTTGTCGTGGGAGGAGCTGCCGATGAAGTGGGTGAAGACATGAAGGATCGTCCCGTCGTCGAGGATGATAAAATCCCCTTCGCTGTTGCGCGGGTTATTAGGCCCGGTGGCGATGTGGAGAAGCAGTTCTTTCTCCATCCACGGCCAGGGGGCAGGATCTGCCGCCTGCGCGCCGGCTAAAAAGACAAAGGCGGCCAGCGCCGCGGCGATGGTTTGAAAGACGCGCTTGGGAAGTTGAGACATAATCGGCTGACTCCTTTGACGCTTGCTGCTGTCGTCGTTTACAAGTCAGAAAGGTTGATTTTATAGACGTACGCGCCGGGGCCGCAGAAGTAACCGACCAGGGCCGTGCCGTCGCCGAGAAAGCAGACCGCCGGATACATCCAGTCGACGTTCATCTGCCGCTGGGGATGCTCCATCGTCTTGCGGACGAGTATCTCGCCCCCGTCAGGCGACAGCCGCTCGATGGTCATCGTCACGCGATCGTTGCTGCCGGGGATCGGCAGATACGGGTTGCCGATCGCCAGCAACTCGTCGCTTCCGGGAAGACGCTTGATCAATGTCGGCGAACGAGGAGAGTCGATACACGACTTAAACGCCGCTCCCCAGGTTTGTCCACCGTCGGTGGAGTAGGCGAAATACTGCGCGCGGCTGTCGGTGCGGACATTCATCAAGATACGGCCGTCGGCCAGCTCACACAAGCCGGGTTCTTGGTAGATCACCCCTTCGGTCGGCCGCAGGGTTCCTCCCCGGTGCCACGTTTCACCCCCGTCGTCGGAGATCAGGCAGAAGATCTCCCCCGAATCGGTACCGGCGCGGTGACGGCTCACCGGCACCAAAAGACGGCCATCGGCCAGTTGAATCACTCGGTCGTTGTTCACCACGTTGTAGGAGGGCTCCTCGATCAGACAGACTCTCTCCCCCCAGGTGCCGTCGTCCCGGCGCACCCGCATGTAGGGGCGGCAGTCGTCGACGGCGTCTTTGACCAGATAGAACATCACCACCCGGCCGTCGGCCAGGCGGCGCAGCGTGACCGACATGACATTGAGTTTCCCCTCGTTCTCCAGCTCGAGCTTATCCTCGCTCGTCCAGGTATTGCCGCCGTCGGTCGAAGCGCGGCTCATCAAACGGGCGGTGGCGTTGTCGTGGCCGGAACCGCCGTAATAGCGGGTATAGACACACAGAATCGTCCCGTCGTCCAAAAGGACAAAATCCCCCTCGCTGTTGCGCCGATTCTCCGGCCCGGTAGGGATCGTGAGGACATTCTCTTTGGGCATCCACGGCCAGGGGGACGGCTCGGCCCCCGGCGCGACGGCCGGGAAAGCAAAAACGACCAGCGCCGCGAGGAGGACTTTAAAAACGGTTTGGGAAAGACGTGCCATAACGCGAAAACCGGCTGTTTAAAGATCCGAGAGCTTAACCTTGTAGATGTAGATACCGCCGGTCCAGGTGAAGTAGGCGACCAGCGCGGTATCGTCGTCGATGAAGCAGATCGAGGGATACTGCCAGTTGGGGCCGACAAACCGCTCGGGATGCTCCATCGTCTTGCGGGCGAGAATCTCGCTTCCGTCGGGGGAGAGGCGTTCGATCGTCATCGAGGCGCGGGGACTGCAGCCGTCGATCGGAAGCAGGGGATTG
>CADBTE010000275.1 GCA_902797455.1 uncultured Planctomycetota bacterium
ATCGTCGCCGAGTTTGTGCGCGACCTCACCGGCGCCGATATGTTCAAGGCCGAGCCCGCCGTCCCTTACGCCGACGATTACGATACCTGTGTGAAAGAGGCCAAAGCGCGTATCGGCCGCGCGCCGATTAAAGAAAAGTTAGCCGATATCTCGGCGTACGACACGATTTTCGTGATGAGCCCCATCTACTGGGGAACCTATGCCCCGGAGGTCGAAACCGCTCTTAGCGGGCTCGACTTCGCCGGAAAAACCATCCGCGTCGTCAGTACGCACGAGGGCTCCGGTCTGGGGAGAATGGTCCACGATGTCCGAAAGCTCTGCCCAGGCGCGAACGTCGATGGGAACGCTCTGGCCGTTCAGGGCTGCCGGGCGAAACAGTCCAAAGAAATCGTCGCCCGGTGGCTGATGACCCAAGACGAGTAATCTTCCCCGACTGAGGCGATACGAAGAGGGCTCATGGGAGAGAAAAAGAAAACAACGGGAAAGCGGGTCATGATACTGGCGGCGGTGTGGACTCTTGGCGCGGTGATCGTCCTTGTCGCGGTGTTCGTCCTGGCGCTGTTTCTCTTCGTGAAATGCTCCGCGGCCGTGGCCGATTTTTCGCTTCCCGCCCGCGACCGCGCCGATTACGCCCAAAGGGCGGGGAACTTCGACGGCAAGGGCTTTCACAACGAGCGTGACTTTCAGATAATGCTGCGCGGCGCGAGTCCCTTGGACGACGGCATCGTCTCCGGCAAGGAAACCGTTCCCAAAGACCCGATCCCCGTTGTCCGGCCCGATTTTCACACGGCTTTAGACCCCGGCGATTTTTCTTTTACCTGGCTGGGCCACTCCACGCTGCTGCTGCGCCTGCGGGAAATGAACATCCTCTTCGATCCGATCCTCACCCGCCTCGTCTCCCCGGTAAGGTTCACCGGGGTGAAGCGCTTCAGCGATCCCCCCGCCGCGGCGGATGATCTGCCGAAGATCGACCTGCTGATCCTCACGCACGACCACTACGACCATCTCGACTATCAGACCATCCGTGCCCTGGACGGGAAGGTCGAGCGGTATATCGTCCCCCTGGGGGTGGAACACCGCCTGAGGCGCTTCGGCGTCGCGCCCGAAAAGATCACGAAGATGGCCTGGTGGGAAGAGATTGCCATCGGCTCGTTGAAAATCGCCTGTACCCCGGCGAGGCATTTTTCGGGAAGGTGTATGCTCGATCGGGACAAGACCCTCTGGTGCTCGTTTGTTTTGGCCGATGAAAAGCGCAAAATCTTTGTCAGCGGCGATACCGGGTACGACGCGCACTTCGGGCGGATCCGCGAAAGGTACGGCGATTTTGACCTCGTCTTTACCGATGGGGCGCAGTACGACCCGCGCTGGCCGTCGGTTCACATGAAGCCCGAGGAAGCTTTTCGGGCGATTGGCGACCTGGGCGCGAAATACGCCGTGCCGATCCATTGGGGCGCGTTCCGGCTGGCCAATCACCCGTGGGACGACAGCGCCGTGCGGCTGGTCCGCGCGGCGGAGGGGTCCGCGGTTTCGATCATCACCCCGCGTATCGGCGAAACCGTCCCCTTCAATTCGATCGAGCGGTACCGGCAGCGGTGGTACGAGGACGTTCGGTAAAGGCCGCGCCGCGCGGGGAAGACAGAATCAACTTGTTTTTCCCGCTGTCTTCTGATACAACTTTTCTGTCTTGACCATCATCACACCAAGGAGGAACCCGTTTACCTATGACAAGAAAAATGACATTGCTCGCGCTGGGGCTCGCGGCGGTTTTCGCGGCGGGGCGCGTTTCGGCGGCCGAAAACGACACCCAGAACAACAACCCGAACAACACCCAGGAGAACACAATGAAAGAAGAACAACTCGTTTTGACGCAAGAGTGGGACAAAACCTTCCCGAAAAGCAACAAGGTCGATCACTGCAAGGTGACCTTCCACAACCGATACGGCATCACGCTGGCGGCCGATCTGTATAAACCGAAAAACGCCGAGGGGAAACTCCCCGCCATCGCGGTCTGCGGGCCGTTCGGCGCGGTCAAAGAGCAGTGCAGCGGGCTGTACGCCCAGACGATGGCCGAACGCGGTTTTCTGACCATCGCCTTCGATCCTTCCTTCACCGGCGAATCGGGGGGGAATGTCCGCGATACGGCCGACCCGGCCATCAATTCCGAAGACTTCTCCGCCGCGGTCGATTACCTCAGCTGCCGTGACGACGTCGATCCCGAGAAGATCAGTATCATCGGCATCTGCGGCTGGGGGGGCTTCGCGCTCAACGCCGCGGCGATGGATACCCGTATCAAAGCCACCGTCGCCTCGACGATGTACGATATGACCCGCGTCAGCGCGCGGGGCTATAACGACTCGATCGATGAAGACGCTCGTTACGCGATGAGGCAGCGGCTGTCGGCCGCCCGCACGGCCGATTACCAAAGCGGCCAATACGCCAAGCCGCAGCCCAGCGCCGATACCGGCGCCGAGGAGGATCTGCCGCAGTTCATGAAAGATTATATGGCCTACTACACCCCCGGCGGCAGAGCGTACCACCCGCGGGCGGTCAACTTCAGCCGCAATTGGGTCAATACCTCCTCGTGGAACCTGATCAATATGCCGATCCTGCGGTACTCCAAAGAGATCCGAAGCGCCGTTTTGGTGATCCACGGCGAGAAGGCCCACTCGTGCTACTTTAGCCGCGACGCCTTCCGCGAGATGACCACCGGCGAGGGAGAAAAATGGGCGGCCAACAAAGAGCTGTTCATTATCCCCGGCGCCGTCCATACCGACCTGTATGACAATCTCGAGGTGATCCCGTTCGATAAGATCGAGCAGTTCATCCGCCAGGCGATCGGCGGGTAGGCGCCGGAACCGATCGTGCCGCGGGGGGGCCGCCGCTTTCGCGCAGGAGGAAAATTCAAATCTCATCCCCGGCGGCCCCGCGCGATACTTTGAATGTTCTTTCCCCATCCTTTCACCGCTGCTGGGAGGCAAGCCCATGTCCGAGTCAAACATTGATATCGAATCCGTTCGAACCGCGGCGGAAGCGGGCGATGCCGAGGCACAGTTCCTGCTGGGAGTCTGCCTCGAGAATGGGGTCGGCTGCCGGCAAAACCAAGAAGAAGCCCTTAGGTGGTATCGAGCCGCCGCGGAAGCGGGAGATTCTCGGGCTCAGTTTAATTTAGCCCAGGCCCTCTTTAATGGGGACGGCTGCCAGCAAGATCTAGAGGAAGCTCTTCGGTGGCACCGGGCCGCCGCCGAGCAGGGGGACCCTAAGGGGGCCTATGGTTTGGCGAACCAACTCTTTTGGGGGGAGGGTTGCGAGATGGACAAAACCGAGGCGGTTCGGTGGTATCGGGCCGCCGCCATAGCGGGAATCGATCTCGCGCAGCTGCGTTTGGGGTTCTGTCTTCAGGATGGGGACGGCTGCCCCGTGGACAAAACCGAAGCGCTTCATTGGATCCGAGCCGCGGCCCGGCAGGGATGTCTCAACGCGCAGGCGGCACTGGCCTTCTGTCTGATCACGGGAGACGGCTGCCAGCGGAACGAGCGCGAGGCGTATCGCTGGTACCGAGCGGCGGCCGAAGGCGGACTTAACGCGGCTCAAGCCGCGGTGGGCCATTGTCTTTCCCAGGGGCTCGGCTGCGAAATAGACCAGGTCGAAGCGGTTCAGTGGTTCCGCCGCGCCGCTGCCGGGGGGGACTCTTTCTCCCAGACCGAATTGGGGAAGGCCCTTTTGCGGGGAACCGGCTGTGAGAAAGATCCGGTCAAAGCGGTTCACTGGCTGCGACTCGCAGCCGGGCAGGGAAATGACAGCGCCCAGTATGAATTGGGAAAATGCCTCGTCAGGGGGGTCGGCTGCGTTCAGGATATCGAGGAGGGGAAATCCTGGCTCAACGAAGCCAATCAGCGGGGGAATCAAATGGCGCGGGACCGCCTGTTCGAGCTGATGGCGACGGGGTCCATCGGGGAGGATGATCCGGATTTGGACTGGTGATTCTTTTTGAGCTCTTTGCGTAAACAAAAAGAATCACGAATTGAGGAGAGGACCCCGGCGGCCGCTGCTGCTTCGAAATCATCAAAAAAATGACGTCGGCCCAAGCGCTCTTCCCCCGGCGCTTCGGGCCGGTGTATAATAATTGCGGCTTTAGACACTAAAATCAAGAAACCACTCTGGCCGTCAACCGAAACAGTCGAGGTGTTCGCGATGCTCAAAGCGTGTCCTGTTTTGTGGGTTTTCTGTTTTGTCTGCGCGATTTCCCCATCGGCCCCGGCCGAGGAGACGGCCGAGTCGCCCGAGCCGATCGAATCGCTGCGCGCCCAAGCCGAGGCGGGTGACGCCGAGGCGCAGTGTCGGTTGGGGGAACGTTTGTATCACGGTACCGGCTGCGAGAAAAATTTGGAAGAGGCGGTGAAGTGGCTGCGCGCCTCCGCCCAGCGGGAAGACGCCAAAGGCCAGTATTACTATGCCCGCTGCCTCGATTTCGGCGACGGCTGCCCGCGGGACCAATCCGAGGCGCTTATCTGGTATCGCGCCGCCGCGAATCAGGGAAACGCCAGCGCCCAGTTCAGCTTAGGGGCCAATCTGATCAATGGTTACGGCTGCGAAGTCAGCGAGGAAAACGAAAAGGAGGGGGTGAAGTGGCTGCGCGCCGGCGCCGATTCCGGACACGATATGGCGCAGTGGTACTATGCCGACTGCCTTCTGGCCGGACGCGGCTGCGAAGCCGATCCCGAGGAGGGATACCGGCTGATCCGTGATTCGGCCGAAAAGGGAAACATTTACGCTCAAGGGTCTTTGGCTTATTGTCTTATGGAGGGGGTCGGCTGCGCGGCCGATCCCGAAGAAGGGATGAAGTGGCTTCGGACAGCCGCCGAGCGGGAATCGGTCAACGACCAGTACTATCTGGCCGAATGCCTGGCCAACGGCATAGGATGCGAAAAGAATCTTGAGGAGGCCGTGAAGTGGTATCGCAAGGCGGCCGAAAAACAGGACCCCGACGCGCAGTACCGCTTGGGGCTGTGCCTGGCCCGCGGCGAAGGGTGCCAGAAGAACAGCGAGGAAGCCCTCGAGTGGATCCGCGCCGCCGCCAAGTGGAATAAGGACGCCCAAGAGTATTTGCGCGGTATCGAAGAGAACCCTCCGCAGCGGTGATCGGTCCGCCCAAGGTGATGAATAAGACGAATATGATGAGCGAACCGGCCGACTCCATGGCGAATCTTCGCGAAGCCGCCGAATGGGATGGCAAGAAAGCCAAAAATGCTCCCGCGCCGGCATGAAGGAAGGAAAGAGCGGCGGTCTTGTCGCTGAGTGTCTCGTTCGAATGATTCTTAACTCCGTGCGCGGCGGCGAAAAGAACCGCGGTTCCAGAAGAGATAAACACCCCCCGCGTCCCATCGATCAGGAGTCAACATCCGAAATTTTACCGAAAATTTCGGATGTTTTCTTATCTTCGTCCCTAATATGAACACAGAAGCGAGTTTCAAATCAAAACGCTGTTAGGAAAACCGAATCGATGAGTGAAAACAAAATTAATATGGAAGCCCTCCGCGCCGCCGCGCACGGGGGGAGCAGCGGCGCTCAGTGCGCTTTAGGGCTTTGCCTCAAGAACGGCGACGGATGTGAACGGAACCTCGACGAGGCGGAATTCTGGTTTCGCGCCGCGGCCGAACAAGGCAATGCCGACGCGCAATGCGCCTTGGGTCTTTTCCTCCGAGAGAACGACCGATACGCCCGGTTCCCCGAAGAGTGGCTGAAGTGGGCTCGCGCGGCTGCCGAACAGGGGCACGGCGGCGCGCAGTGTCTCTTGGGGTCCAGTCTGGTTTGCGGCGATGCCTGCGAGAAACAACCTGAGGAAGGAATCCGGTGGATGCGTCTGTCGGCGAAGCAGGGGTTCATCACGGCGGCGTATCTTTTGGGAAAATTCCTCGAAGGCGGTTACAGCTGCGAAAGCGACCCCAGCGAGGCGGTGAGGTGGTATCGCCAAGCCGCCGAAGGCGGGGATACCGAAGCGCAGTTCGCTCTGAGTCTATGCCTGCTTCAGGGAAAGGGGTGCAAACAAAACCCCATCGAGGGCCTCAAGTGGCTGTTCACCGCCGCGAATCACGGGAACGAAGGAGCCCGAGAGGTGCTCCGGCGCCTCGAGGCAAGTCATGAGGAGACAAGCGAAGACCAGACCGAAGCCGACGGTGAATAGGGGGGCCGGGAAGCTCTTTCCCGGTCATTGAGCCGAGGGAGATTCTCCCGCGTTACGGACGCGGAAACGATCGCCGAGCGAACCGGAAATGAACCCCGAACCCCTCCGTGATTTGGCCGAGGGGCTTCGTTGTCTGCGCGCCGCCGCTGCCCAAGGGGACGAAGAGGCCCAAGAGCATCTCTCCACGCTCGGCGGGGAGACGCCGGAACAGTAAAAGAAGGCCAAGGTTTTCCCCGCCCCCGCGCCGAAAAAACAGCCGAAATTTCTGGTAAATTTCGGCTGTTTTTATTTTTCCTCCCTATCATCGTAATGGTAGTCAAGACAACTCACAGTACAAACCGCGTCGGAGGTTCATTTGGACGATAAAAACGCTGATATCCAAGTCGTGCGCGCCGAGGCCGAACAGGGCGGCCGCGAGGCACAGTTTATTTTAGGTGTCTGCCTAATGAAGGGGGACCGCTGCCGGCGTGATCCCAAAGAGGCCGTGAAGTGGCTGCGCGCCGCCGCCGAAAACGGCCATATCCTCGCTCAGGGGCATCTGGCGGTGTGCCTGTTCCACGGCGTCGGCTGCCGCAAAGATTCCGTGGAAGCCGGACGATGGGTCCGCGCCGCCGCGAGCGGGGGCGATCCCAGGGCGCAATTCAACTTGGCGATCTCGCTTTACCATGGGGACGGCTGCCCGCGAGATCATCAAGAGGCGGTCAAATGGTTCCGAGCCGCGGCCGATATGGGACATCTCGAAGCGCAGTACCTTTTGGCCCTTTCTCTGGATAAAGGGGACGGCTGCCCGACCGATCACGCCGAAGCGGTTCGATGGTATCGGGCGGCCGCCGAAGGGGGGCACCTCAGCGCGCAGTTCAATTTGGCGGTCTCGCTTCACTCCGGGGAAGGATGCCAAATCGACGAGGCCGAGGCGTTTAAGTGGCTGCACGCCGCCGCCAGCCGGGGGCATGTCGCGGCCCAGCGAAACTTAAGCCACTGTCTGTTCAACGGAATCGGGTGCGAGAAAGATCCTCAAGAGGCCGTCCATTGGCTTCGAGAGGCGGCAGATCAAGGCGATGACACGGCGCAGTGTTTTTTGGGGCTGTGCCTCCTCGAAGGCATCGGCTGCCGGGAAGATCACTCGAAGGCGAAAAAGTGGCTGCGCGCCGCCGCCGGCGCGGGGAACGATCAGGCGCTTGTCATCCTGGCGGGTATGAAAGAGTCGAAAAAAGGGCGTACTTGGAAATACAACCGATAGTTCACCGACGACCATGAGGAGAACCGAATCGATGAATGAAGAACAAACGGACATCGAAACCACCCGCCGTTTGGCCGAGATGGGACTGGATCAGGCACAGCTGAACTTAGGAATCAATCTGGCCTGCGGCATCGGCTGCGAAGAGAATCCCGACGAAGCGATTTATTGGATTCGCGCGGCCGCCGATCAAGGCCTCGCCCCGGCGCAATGCTGCTTAGGCGACTGTCTGGCATACGGGCTGTGCTGCGAGGCAGATAAGGCCGAGGCCGTAAAGTGGTACCGTACCGCCGCCGATCAGGGGTTCGTCACGGCGCAGTATCGCCTGGCCAGGCGGCTGAGCGATGGCGAGGGGTGCCCGGTCGATGAGGTGGAATCGCTGAAGTGGATGCGTTTGGCCGCGCAGCAGGGGCACGCCGAGGCGCAAAACGAATTGGGCTATTGCATCTTCCTCGGTATCGGGTGTGAGAAGAATGAGGAAGAGGGAGTGAAATGGTTCCGCGCTTCGGCCGAGCAGGGGATCGCCGAAGCGCAGGGAAACCTGGGAGAGTGCCTCTACAAAGGGGAAGGGTGTGAAAAGAACCTCGAAGAAGCCGTCAAATGGCTCAGAGCCTCCGCCGATCAAGATCACGCCGAGGCGCAGTACTACCTGGCTTTGTGCCTGATCCATGGCGAAGGATGCCCGAAGGACCGCGCGGAGGGTCTGATCTGGCTGCGCCGCGCCGCCGAGAAAGGGAATGAGGAAGCCCAGCGGCTGCTCGAGCGGCTCGAGAAGGAAGACGCCTAACCCCTTAATACCCCGGGCGGGGAGAGAATTATAAAAAAAACACCGGCAATTTTGCCATTTTTCTGTCTGACTATTTCCAGTTTGCTCCTATTATGTTATAGGACGACCCGACATCGAAATGAGGATATAGAAAGATTAAGGCACACTGCCTTAATCTAGGGAAGCTTTGTACCCGTTCACCCCAGGAGAATTCTCTCGATGTCAAAGCATAACGATCACTCACCCTTTGATTGGGACAACTGGCCCGACATTCTCCCCGATCCCGGCGTGCCGCGGGAGGAACAGTCGCAGGTCGATCTTTCCGCGTCCAAAGAGCAAGAAACCCTTCGGCGCGACGCCGAAATAGGGCTCGTCTCGGCGCAGTGGGAACTGGGCCTATATCTTTTACATGGCGAAGGCGGCTTCGCGAAAGATCCTCAAGAGGCCGTCAAGTGGCTGGGCGCCGCCGCCCGGCAGGGGGACGCTGACGCGCAGAACCGTTACGCCTATTGCCTTCTGTATGGCATCGGCTGCGAAAAGAACTCTGGGAAGTCCTTCAGGTGGTTTCTCGCCGCCGCCAGGCAGGGGAACGCCGACGCGCTAAACAACTTGGGGTTCTGCTATCTGGAAGGGATCGGCTGCAAAAAGAATCCCGAGAAGGCCGTGAGATTGTTTCGCGCCTCGGCTATGCGGGGGAATGTGGGTGGACAGAACAATTACGCCTATTGCCTTCTGCATGGGATCGGCTGCGAAAAGAACCCTGGGAAGGCCTTCAGATTGTTTCGCGCCGCCGCCAGGC
>CADBTE010000276.1 GCA_902797455.1 uncultured Planctomycetota bacterium
AAGAAATGGCTGGAGAACTTCACCGACTACTGTTTCTGCTCGCGCGGTTTTCAGGCGATCTCCTGGAACGCCGAAAAGCCACTCCACGGCTGGGCGGCCCCGCCCGATACGGAGCTGGAGATTCAAGAGAAATACCCCTGGGTCTGCGGGGAGTACATCTGGACGGGAATCGACTACCTCGGCGCCATCTACGCCCTCGACGAGATGGCCGGGGCCGTGTCGTTCAGCGATCCGGCCTTGGCCCAACAGGCCCAAGAACAGATCGCCGCGTGCGGCCGAAGGTTCTGCCCCACCCACTCCTGCGAGACGGGGATCCTCGATACCGCCTGCCTGAAGAAAGATACCTTCTGGCTCTACCGCGCCGCCTGGCGGCCGGAGGAGCCGACGGCCCACCTCCTCCCCCACTGGAATTGGGCGGGGCACGAGGGGGAGACGGTCGAGGTCGACCTGTTCACCAACGGCGAGGAAGCGGAGCTGTTCTTAAACGACCGGCCGCTCGGCCGCCAAAAGCGCCAAGAGCACCGTTACCGCCTAAGCTGGGAGGTTCCCTATCAGGCGGGGAAACTCACCGCTAAGGTCTACCGCGGCGGGGAGCTGTGGGCGGAAGATACCGTCGAGACGACCGGCGAGGCGGCCCGGGTCGCCCTGATCGCCGATCGCCAGAGGATCGCCGCCGACGGGAAGGACCTGGCGTTTATCGTCTGCGAAATCCAAGACGCCGAGGGGCGCGTGGTCCCGACGGCGGACAATGACGTCTGCTTCACGGTCAGCGGGCCGGGAAAACTGGCGGCGGCCGACAATGGGAACGCCCGCGACTGGACCTCCTACGCCAGCCCCCGGCGCGCGGCGATGGCCGGCAAGCTCGTGGCGATCGTCCGGCTGGATCGCGGCGCGTCGGAACCGATCCGGGTATCGGCCCGGTCCGGGGATCTGGCGCCGGCGGAAATCACCGTCTCGCCAAAGTAACCCATATTTGTAAAGAACCCTAAACATCACCCCTAACAACAAGGAATGAATCGATGACATTTCGCACACTTTGCGCGGCCCTGCTGTGTGCCGTGACGCTCGGGGCTTTCGCCGATGAGACTCCCAAAAGCGAGGTTACGTACCGCAAGCTTCCCGCCTCGGTCTATTACGACAAGATGACCGGGGGATGGCTCGGGCAGATCGCCGGGGTCTGCTGGGGCGCCCCGACGGAATTTCGCTGGAACGACCAGATCATCCCCGCCGAGGAGATGCCCGAGTGGAAACCGGAGATGATCAACAACGCCATCGGCCAGGATGACATCTACGTCGAGATGACCTTTCTGCGGACGCTGGAGCAGTACGGTCTGGATGTCTCCCAGCGCCAGGCGGGGATCGACTTCGCCAACAGCCAATACAATCTGTGGTGCGCCAACAACGCCGGGCGTCATAACCTGCGCATGGGGATCGCCCCTCCCGACTCGAGCCACCCCGATTACAACACCCGCGGAAACGATATCGATTACCAGATTGAGGCCGACTTCGCGGGATTGATCTCCCCGGGCATGCCCAACGCGGTGATCGCCCTGGGAGAGAAGTTCGGACGTTTGATGAACTACGGCGACGGCCTTTACGGCGGTCAGTTTATGGGAGGGATGTACGCCGAGGCGTTCTTCACCGACGATATTGAACAGATCGTCCGCGCCGGCCTTGCCTGTATCCCCGAGGGAAGCCAGTACGCCGAAATGGTCCGCGACCTATTGGCGTGGCACGCCGCCGATCCGGAGCATTGGGAGAACACCTGGGAAAAGATCTGCGAGAAATACCGAAGGAACCCCGAGTATCAGAAGGCGTCGAACGGTCCGATCGATGTGAAGAACAACGGCGCGGCGCTGCTGCTCGGCCTGCTCTACGGGAATAAAGACCCCGACCAGACGATCATTATTTCCACGCGCGCCGGCTGGGACTCCGACTGCAATCCCTCCAGCGCCGCGGGGGTCCTCTTCACGGCCCTGGGGTACTCGAAGGCGCCGGCCAAGTTTACCCAGGCGCTCGACCGCGAGACCAACTTTTCGTTCACCGAGTACAACTTCAACACCTTGGGGAAGGTCTGCGAGAAGCTGGCCCGAGAGATACTCCTCAGCCAAGGAGGATATATCGAGCGTGACGCCGATGGGAACGAAGTTTTCTGTATCCCCGTGGAGAAACCGATCCCCTCGCCCCTGGAGCTGACCTGGGCGCCCGGTCCGTCGGCGGGAGCGCGCTACAGCGAGGAGGAGCTGGCGAAGATCAAGTTCCGTGAGTATTCGATGGAAGAGGATTTCGCGCGTTGTTTCCCCGGGTGGTCGATCTCGCAGCTCGGGGAGGATATGTCCCCCGGACGCAGGGAGAATTACCGCGGGAAGAGCCAAGTCTTTATGACGCACCCCCTCAATCGGGATGTTCCCTGTATCCTCACCCGCGATCTGGAGATCCCCGCCGCGGGTAAAACGATCCTCCGCGTGACGGTCAGTTACCACGACGACGGCCAGGTCGTCGGCGACTGGGTGCTGACGGTTCGGGTCAACGGCGCCCTTCAGACCACCGCGCTGATCTCGGCCGATACGGTCGGTCCCGACGGCTGGGTGAATATCGATACCGATCTGACCCCCATGGCCGGACAGACCGTCTCGGTCGAACTGGCCAATGTCGCCGACGATTGGGCGTGGGAGGCCGGCTACTGGGCGAGCATCGAGCTGATCAACGAACCGTGATATCCAGGACCGTGTACCCTTCCTCTTCGACGGCGCGCTTAAGCGCGTCGTCACAGGGGGGGCCGGTGTAGGTGACCACCGCCGTGCCGTCGGTATGACTGACGACGGCGGCGGTGACCTGATCGAGCGCCTCCAGGGCTTTTTTGACGTGGGCCTCGCAGCGCGGGCACATCATCCCCTCGATTCGAACTGTTTTGACCGTGGTCTTTTCTTTGTTTTCCATAGCGGTTTCCTGATTCTTTTGATCTGTGGATTCCCGTGAGGAATGCGGCTTAGTTTTGATCTTTTTATCGCGCGCCGTGGAGTAGATATCGAGCCCGGCCAGCCGCAGGGCGTTCGCGACGACGCAAAAGCTCGAACAGCTCATCGCCGCGGCGGCGAACATGGGGCTTAACTCCACCCCCCACGCGGCAGCCGCGCCGGCGGCCAGCGGAATGCCGAGGACGTTGTAAAAGAAGGCCCAAAAGAGGTTTTGTTTGATCGCGCGCATCACCGCGCGGGCGATTCGAATGGAGGCGGGCAGATCCAGAAGGGAATTTTTCATCAGCACCACGTCGGCGGCCTCGATGGCGATATCGGTGCCGCCGCCGATCGCCGCCCCGACATCGGCCTCCGTCAGCGCGGGAGAATCGTTGATCCCGTCGCCCACCATCACGACCGGCCCGGTACGCTTAAGATCACTGATGTGGCGCAGTTTATCCTCCGGCAGAAGCGAGGCGGCGAACTGGTCGGCCCCCACTGCGGCGGCCACCCGCGCCGCGGCCTTCGGCGTATCGCCGGTAAGAAGGACCGTTTTTAGTCCCAAGGCGCGCAGCTGCGAAAGCGCCTCGGCACTGTCGCTTCGTTCACGGTCGGCCGCGGCGATCAGCCCGATCGGGCGGCCGCCGTAGGCGAAAAATAATATGGTGCGCCCCCGCGCGGCCAGGGAATCGGCGGCGGATGTCAGAGATTGAGGAAGGGGAACTGTTTTGCCTAGATACAGCGCGGTTCCGCCCAGGAGCTCTTCCTCGCGCAGACGCGCCTTTAACCCTCCCCCGGGAACCGCCTGGAAACAGTCGACCGGCTCGGGGCGGATCTGTTCCTCCTCGGCGCGGCGCGAAACCGCCTTGGCCAAAGGATGCTCACTGGGGAACTCCAGCGAGGCGGCCAGGCGCAGGAATTCGCCGGTGTCCATTTCGTAAGGAAGCACGTCGGTCACCCGGGGACGCCCCTCGGTGATGGTCCCGGTCTTATCGAGCGCGGCGATCGTGACCGCCGCGAGTTTTTGAATCGCGGCGGAATCCTTAAATAAAATCCCGTTCTTGGCCCCCAGGCCGCTCCCCACGACAATCGCCGCGGGGGTCGCCAGCCCCAGCGCGCAGGGGCAGCTGATCACCAGGACCGCCACGGCGCGCGTGAGCGCCGCCGAACTCCCCGCGCCTAAATACAGCCAGATCAGCGCGGTCGCCAGCGCCGCGGTCAATACCACCGGAACAAAGACCGAGGCGACACGGTCGGCGAAGCGCGCGATCGGCGCCTTCGACGCCGCGGCGTCGCGAACCAGGCGGATCATTCGCGAGAGGGTCGACTCCTCGAAAGGATGGACACAGACGCAGGTTAAAAAGCCGGTGAGGTTCACCGTCGCGGCCGCGACCATCGAACCGGGGAGCTTTTCGACCGGAAGCGGCTCACCGGTAAGGGCCGACTCGTCGACCGCGCTGTTCCCCTCCAGAACCCGCGCGTCGACCGGAAACGCCTGTCCGGGGCGCACGGGGAGAATATCGCCGGGGCGCACTTCCCGGGCCGGGACGGTCACCTCTTTCCCCCCGCGCGATACCACGGCCGTCTGCGGGGCGAGATTCATCAGCCCCTTGAGCGCGTCGGTAGTCTTGGCTCGGGAGCGGGCCTCGAGCATCTTCCCGATCGACACGAAGATCAGGATCATCGCCGCGGAGTCGAAGTAAAGCCCCGGCCCGGCCCCCTCGTTCGGCCGCGAAAACACGGCGGCTATGCTGAAAAGGTACGACGCGCCGCTGCCCAGCGCCACCAAGGTGTCCATCGTCGGCCAGCGGCGAAGCGCCGCGGCCAGACCGCGGATGAAAAAACGCCGGTTGAGCAGTAAAATCGCGCCGGCCAGAACCGCCTGGGCCAAACCGCAGACCCGCGGCGCAAGCCCCAGGCGCGCGCCGAAGAAAGCCAGCGACACAAGGGGAAGCGCCAAGATTAAAGAGCACCACAGGACGCGGCAGCGGCGGCGGACCTCGGCTTTGTCGGACGGCTCACCGGTGACGGAGAAATCGGTTTTCAGCTCGGCGCCGTAACCGGCGGCCTTCACCGCCGCGATCACCGCCCTCGGCGCGGCGCTCCCCTCGATCGTCATCGAACCGGTCAAAAGGCCGACGCGACAGGAATCGACCCCGTCGAGGGAATGAACCGCCTTTTCCACCCGCGCGACGCAGGCGGCGCAGCTCA
Source organism: uncultured Planctomycetota bacterium (assembly GCA_902797455.1). GTDB lineage: Bacteria > Planctomycetota > Planctomycetia > Pirellulales > Thermoguttaceae > RUG695. Next base: position 5,169 of record CADBTE010000276.1, read on the forward strand.
TTCCCGTGAGAGAATATTCGCGGATCATCGCTTCCATAAAAACCCCCTAGGCGCAGCTCTTGGCCGCTAATAGGAAAAAACTAAAACAGTTCAGCGACATATGCATGCCGACGCTCGGCGCCAGGCGGCCGGAACGATCGGCGAGGATCCCCAAAAAAAGGGCGAAGAAGAACAGCGGGATCGGATCGGTCACCACGTTGGGAAAAAGGCGGTTCAGGCCGATCTCCATGAGGCGGAGGGCCGGCAAGAAAAGGAGAAACGCCCCGGCGCCGGCCAGGAGGCCTCGGCCGATAAGGCGGGGATCTCGGTCGATACGAAACAGAACCTCCGCGCCGCGGCGCTACCGCAGGCGCAGCCAAAGCCACCCGAACAAAAGAGTGAGGACCGCCCCAAGCGGAACCGAGGTCAAAAGGGCGGTGGCCGTGTGAGTGAATGTCTCCGGCCCTATCGGACCGGTGCCGCGGATATGGACACCGGCGAACAGCAGCGCCGTGAGGATGGTCGCCGAAAGACGGGCCGATTCCTCCGGCGGAGATAAAAGGGACGCAAAGGTCCGCTGAAGCACGACGCGAAAGACAAACTCTTCGGTGACGGGAACCAGGAGGCAGCCGACCAAAAAGCAGGAGGCGATCAGCCAGCCGCCGTGCTCCACGCGGCGGGCCAGCACGAAGATCTGCGTGAGAGGATGCTCGCGCGAGAGTCTCTCCAGTTCCCCCGGCGGGAGGCGGCTCGAATCGGTGAGGATTTGGCCCATCTTCTCGACCGCCGCGGGTTTGGGAAGCCGGTCGCACAGGGGAAGAAGGAACGCCGGCAAAAAGAACCAGACACCGACGATCGCGATCGCGTCGGGCAGC
>CADBTE010000277.1 GCA_902797455.1 uncultured Planctomycetota bacterium
ATCGAGATCATCGCCATGACCTGCGGGGGGAACAGTCCGCTGTCGGAAAGCGGTTTGGAGAGCGGATCACCGGAGGAGACCGCCTCGGCCGATTTTTCGACAGCCCGGGCCAAGACGGCGTTCCCGGTGGAGTGACTGCTGATATCCAGCGCGCGCAAAATCGGGACGCCGTTCTCCAGAAGCGTTCCAAAGACTCGGCAGAACCGGGAGATGCAGCTGCTCTGAACCACCGGCCCGAGAAGGGGGATTTTCAGCTTCCAGCTGTCCATCAGCCGATGCCCCGCCGGGGTCTTCAGGGCGATTTTAGCGACGATTCCCAGTACGATGATCCCGCCGACCAAGAAGAGCCCATAGTGGCCGACAAACGCCTTAAACGCCAGCAGCGCCTTGGTCGCGGCCGGAAGCTCCCCGCCGCTGTCGATGAGGGAGTCGAACATCGGCTGAAACTTCGGGACGAAAAAGATCAGCAGGACCGTTACGACGATAACACCGACGATCAGCAGCGTAGCCGGGTAGATCATCGCGCTGACGACCCGCCCCTTCATCGCCGCCTGCTGTTCCATAAACCCGGCGGTCCGCTTGAGCGCGTCCTCGAGAAACGCCCCCTCGCTTCCGGCGCGTATAATACTGATCGTCAGATCGTCGAAGACGGTCGGGTGGGAGGCGAACGCCGAATCGATCCCCGTTCCCTCGGCGATCTGCCCGTAAATATCCTCGATCACCTCGCGCAGAACGGGGTTTTGTTCCTGCTTCGACAGAACCTGGAACGCCGCCAGGACCGGGACGCCGTTGTTTAGCAGTTCCGAGAGCTGCCGGAGGAAATTGGCGATCACCGTATCGGGCGGACGGCGGGCGAACCACTTCTCGATATGGATTTCGCCGCGGGCCGCGTCGTCGATCGAGATGGGAAAAAGCCCCTGACGGGCGAGCATATCGAGCGCGTCTTTTTTGGTATTGGCCGTCAGCTGCCCGGAGAGGGTCTTTCCGGCGCGATTGCGGGCTTTGTACTGAAATTCAGGCACGGCAAAGGTCCTGGCGGTAAGGTTACTGCGCCGCGGGCGCGCCCGAATTGAGGAAAGCGCGCACCTCCTCGGGGGTCACCAGACCATCGGCGTCGGCGTCGAGCTGGCCGAAGAACGCGGTCGCCTTAAGCGACAGTTTCGGGGCGAACTCATTGAGCGACAGCTGTCCGTCGCCGTTGAGATCGCGCGCCAGGAACCAAAGGGGCATCCCTTCCAGGTCTTCGCGCGGGGCCGAGAATTCGCGCGTTTTCGACTCGTCCATTTCGTCCAGCAGAAGATCGAACAGTTCCGAGTTCCCCTCGGTCCCGACGGCGGCGTCGCTTTCGTCGACCATCTCTTGGAGTTCATCTTCGGTCATATCGGCGAGGACCTCGCTGGTTTCCTGCTCGCCGCGTCCCTCTTCGCTGATGGTCATTTTCGCCGAGAGCGGCTGAATTAAAACGCCGTTATCCGAGGAGCTGACCAACCTCTGGTCATCGTTCGGGGCCGGCTCGGGCTGGAAGATCGTCCGACCCTTGGCGTAGCGGGCCAGGTAGAAAAGGATTTCGCTTTCGTCCAGAACGAAGTCGCCGTCCATATCGATCGACTGGGGATGGCCCGGCATCGCCGACCATTCGTCTTCCTGCAGGCGCCCGTCGTGATTGGTGTCGTACTTCTTCATAAGGGTCGAGGCGTAGCGGCGCAGGATCAGCGAGGTGGTCGGCAGCGGCTGTTCCTCCCGTCGGGCCGCCATCGACCGTTCGTAGTAGGCGTTTTCATGCGCGGCGCTGTAGTCGCCTTTGGGTCCTCCCAGGTCGATCCCATAGCGATCGATCATCTCCCGCGAACCGGGGGTCGTCACGGGGAGCATATCTTCGGGATTCGCGTCGGGATCGACCGGGTAGGCCTTGGAGATGGCCTGGTCATATTCCCGCTGGGCGGCGGCCGCGGCGGTCGCCGCTACCCCTTGGGCGTTTTCTTCCGGAGGAACGGTCTGTGTAATGGGAAGGTTCGTCTGGGCCGACAGATCACACAGGGCCGTAAGGAGGAAACAGCAAAGCGACAGCCAAAACACCATGGGGAGGGTACCGGAGGTTTTCATAGACAACAACTCCGTAAAAAATTACTTGCGGGGAGGGCCGTGCTGTTTTATAATTGCCTCCACGGCCTAGGGGTAAATATACAAGAAAACCTCTCTCTTGGCAAGTTTCGCTCCCTCGGCCCTCGGCTCCCCCCCGATCGAAAGTGAAAGCAGCAGCTATGATCGCTTATGTTCAGCCCCCCGAAAATCCGGTTCATCTCAACGCCATTCAGCTGAAGATCGCGCGCCAGGCCCTGGAGGACGACGGCCATCTCGGCCAGGTCTACAATCAGCTCGGGGTGCGCCGCGACGACGAGGCCTTTTACGCCATCGCTCAGGCGCTCGGCATGAAGATGGTCGATATCCCCAAGTGCGAGATCCCCCAGAACATCCTAGACGGCTTCCCCGTCAAGATGATTCATAAGTTCGGGGTCTTCCCGGTCGGTCAGGAAGGGAACACGGCACTGATCGCCACCTGCCGTCCGTTCGACCTGCACGCCATCGACGCGATCGCCGCGGCGCTGGGAAGGCCGGCGATTCCGGTCGTCGCCGCCCCGGCGGAGCTGAGCAAACTGATCAAGGCGCGGCTGGGGGTCGGTGCCGAGACGATCGAGGGACTGCTGGCCCAAAGTGACGACGGCGACGTCGAGATGCTCGAGGATGTCGACTGGGATCAGTCCTCCGACGCGGCGATGGCGCAGGAGGCGTCGGTCGTTAAGCTGGTCAACGATATTCTGACCGAGGCGGTCGAGGTCGGGACGAGCGATATTCATATCGAGGCGCAGGAGTCGGGTATGAAGATCCGCTATCGTATCGACGGTGTTCTTCAGACGCAGCCGATGCCGCCGGAGATCAATCGTTTTCAGTCGGCTATTGTGAGCCGTCTGAAGATCATGGCGCGGCTGAACATCGCCGAGAAGCGCATTCCGCAGGACGGCCGCATTAAGCTGCGGGTCGCCGATCGTCAGGTCGACTTGCGTTTATCGATTATCCCCATGCTGCACGGCGAGGGGATCGTCATGCGTATTTTGGATAAGGACCGAATGAACTTCACCCTGCGCGGGATCGGGATGGATCAGGACATCTACGAGCAGTTCGGTCAGCTCATTAAGCTCCCGCACGGGATTATTCTGGTCACCGGCCCGACGGGGTCAGGAAAGACGACGACGCTCTACTCGGCGCTGAACGAGATCAAAGACGAGGCGACGAAGATCATTACCACCGAGGACCCGATTGAGTATCAGCTCGACGGGATCAATCAGATTCAGGTGCACACGAAAGTGGGGCTGACGTTCGCGGCGAGTTTGCGCGCGATTCTGCGTCATGACCCGGACGTGGTACTGGTCGGGGAAATCCGTGACTTCGAGACGGCGGAGAACGCGATTCAGGCGTCGCTGACCGGTCACTTGGTCTTCAGTACGCTCCACACCAACGACGCGGCGGGGGCCTATACCCGTATGATCGATATGGGGATCGAGCCGTTTTTGGTCGCGACGACGGTCGAGGGGATTATGGCGCAGCGTCTGGTTCGGCGGCTGTGCCCGCATTGTCGTCAGGCGTACGTGCCGCGGCCGGAAGATGTCCCGCCGGACTTTCCGCTTGAGCGGGTCCTGGACGAGAAGATCGAGATTTTCCGTCCGGTCGGCTGCCGCGCCTGCCGCATGACGGGGTATTCCGGGCGGGCCGCCCTCTATGAGCTGCTGATTCCGACCGACGAGGTTCGGCAGAAGGCGGGGGCGAAGGCGCCGTCGAACGAGATTAAAAAGATCGCCCGCGCGGCCGGTATGCAGACCCTGCGCGATAACGGCTGGAAGAAAGTTCTTTCGGGCATGACCTCGGTAGAAGAAGTCATCCGCACCGCCAAAGCCGACTAGCCGGGAGGCCCGGCGGCCGCTATGCCCTTGGCTTTACTTCCGCAGCCGTTCGTCCCGTTGGGACTCAGACCAAGCGACCACCGGGAGCGCTTCGCGCCGCAAAAACTCTTCCTATGCCGACAGTTCCCCCTACGGCCACACGCCGCCGGTCGTACCGGCCAAAAAAAAGCCCTCGGCGATTTGCCGAGGGCTTTTTTTAAAGAATCAGATTTTTCGTTCGTTAGCAGCCGGCCGGTTCGCAGGCGGGCGCGGCCGGTTCACAGGCCGGCTCGCAAGCCGGAGCGCAGC
>CADBTE010000278.1 GCA_902797455.1 uncultured Planctomycetota bacterium
CCCACCGCCATGGGGAGTCCGTGCCCCAAGGAACCGGAGGAGACTTCCACTCCCGGGACACTCCGCGTGGCGTGTCCCGCCAGATGGCCGCCGTTGAGGTAGAAGGTGTCGAGCCAATCCATAGGGAAAAAACCCTTCAGCGCCAGGATACTGTAATAAGCCGCCGCGGCGTGTCCTTTGGAAAGAATGAACCGGTCGCGGTCGGGGTCATCCAGGCGCATGGGGGAGACATGGAGGATTTCGTCATAGAGGACGGCAACGATCTCGGCCATCGAAAAGTTGCCGCCGATATGGGAACTGCGAGCACGAGAGATCATCTCGGTGCTCTTGATTCGGACCGATTGAGCGAGCCGCTCAATCGCCTCGCGCCGATCTTCCGGTAACTGCTGATTTTTTGGTGATGTCATAACTGAATCGCCGTAAAAAAAAGGGTTTAACCTCCCCACCCCAGTATAGGAAGATTATACAATTCTCCCACTTTATCGACCAGTCCCATTTGGCTGACTGAGGGACGTTTCTTCCTGAGAGACGCCTTCACCGGCGATAATCGCGCGATGTTTGGCGATGATTTCACGTACCCCCTTGGGGAGGGGGAGCTTCACCTTGACGATCCGCATCGCCGTGCAAAGAATGATGTACAGGTCACTGGTCAAACTACGGTGTGTACAGTAGTACAGCTGCAGGTCGACCTTGAGCGGACGGATGACCGCTTCGAAGAAACGGTCGGGATCAGCGGCGCGGGCAAAGTCGCGGTACTGCTCAAAATTCGACAGAGACGCCCAGTCAGTGATCCCCGGCTTGATAGCGAAAATAATCTTCTTTTGCTCTTCGGTGTAGAGACGGACGTAATACTCGATATCGGGGCGGGGACCGACCAGACCGATCTGGCCGAGGAGGACATTGACGAACTGCGGGAATTCGTCCAGACGGGTGATTCGCAAAAAACGGCCGATTTTGGTGACTCGGCTGTCGGTGTCCCCGACGTTCATTGATCCGAGATGATCGGCGTTGGTGACCATCGAGCGGAATTTGTAAAGGTTAAAGGGGCGGCATCCCTTCCCGAAGCGCCGGCTCTTGTAGATGATTTCACCGGGACTGGTCAGGCGGATCCCCAGAGCGATCAACAGCCAGAAAGGGGAGAAAAGGACCAGAACGACAATCGAGAAAATTATCTCGAACAGGCGTCGAAGAAAATCGGTCATGGAAAATCACTTACTGTTTTTTGAACTACATATTGCCGCCATCGACCGGGTAAAGTCCACCCTGGGCGAAACTAGCCTTGTCCGAGGCCAAAAGCAGGACAAACGGGGCAATCTCTTCCGGGGTACCGAAGCGGCCGGCCGCTTGATGGTGTGATAAAAAGTCGTTGACTCGGGGATGCCCCTCTTTGACGAATTTATCCCAGTAGCTCCCTTCGAAGGCGACAGCTCCCGGCATGACGGCCGAAACCACAACCCCATCTTGCGCCAGGGCGCGGCCAATGGTGGTGGTATAGGCATTCAAGTAGGCCTTCGATGACGCGTACGACGCTGAGCCACGGAGCATTACCGCCGAAATACTGGAGATATGGATCACCCGCCCCCATCGCTGCCGCTGCATGGGGGGGATCAATTTTTCGTTCATTCCGATGGCGATGCCGCAGTTGAACATCCACGACTTTTGCCAATCTTCCAGCGGGGCTGTCGCCGATCGGGAACCGACCAGGGAACCACCTATAGCGTGAACGACAATGTCGAAGGTACCGTAGCGTTTTAGAAGCCCCTCGGCGAAGTCGCTCGGGTGAACCGATTCGAGCAGATCAACCTCTTCATACGCCATCTCGGTATAGGGAGAGAGGGTTTTCATCTCGTCGACCAGATCGCGCAAGAGCGCCCCCGATCGCGCGGCGGCGACGACATGACACCGCTCTTCGGCAAAAGCCCGGGCGGCGGCCCGGCCGATTCCCCGACTGGCCCCGGCAACGAGAACACGTTTCCCCTCGATTCCCAGCTGAAACATCTTTTTGCGGCTCCCGATACGATATTGGATTGCTGTTTCGCGCAATTATTCCCTTAGGGATAAGCATTCCCCCGCGCTGAGGGTCAACTCCCGTCCTTTATATATCACACTACCGATGGATTATCAAGACGAAAGTGCCGTCGCTTTTAGGGGAAGGTTCCCCAATTGTACCTTTAAAAGGGAACGGGTATACTTTGGCCAGCAAGGGAGAAAAAACACTATGCGCGTTATTGTCACCGGCGGGGCAGGGTTCATCGGTTCGGCGGTCATTCGTTACGCCGTCGGTTCTTTGGGATGGACCGTGCTGAATATCGACAAACTCACCTACGCGGGGAACCTTACCTCGCTTCGTGATGTCGAGAACGACCCGCGTTATTCATTCCTGAAAGCGGATATCTGCGATACCCCGGCGATGCGCGGCGCCTTCGAGTCGTTTCGTCCCGACGCGGTCATGCACCTGGCGGCCGAGTCGCACGTCGACCGCAGTATCGATGGGCCGGGTGAGTTTATCCGAACCAATGTTCTGGGAACCGGCTCTTTGCTGACGGCGGCGCGCGAGTATTGGCTGACGCTTCCTCCCGGGGAGCGTGATGCCTTTAGGTTTCACCACATCTCCACCGACGAGGTCTACGGCTCTTTGGGGGCCGAGGGGCTCTTCACGGAAAATACGCCGTACGACCCGCGCAGCCCCTATTCGGCCTCCAAGGCCTCCAGCGACCATCTGGTTCGCGCCTGGTTTCATACCTTCGGTCTCCCCACCTTGATCACGAACTGCTCCAATAATTACGGGCCGTATCATTTTCCTGAAAAGCTTATTCCCCTGACGATTCTCAATGCCCTCGACGGCAAGCCGCTGCCGGTCTACGGCAAAGGAGAGAATATCCGCGACTGGCTCTATGTCGAGGATCATGCCCGCGCCTTGACCACCGTGGTTACCCGGGGAAAACCGGGGCGAACCTACAATATCGGCGGGCGCAACGAGCGGAAGAATATCGATGTGGTGACCGAAATCTGCGCGCTCCTCGACGAATTTGCCCCCCGCGTCGGCGGGCGAAAATACAGCGATCTGATTACCTTTGTGACCGACCGCCCCGGCCATGATCTGCGCTACGCGATCGACGCGGCTCGACTGGAAAGCGAGCTTGGCTGGAGAGCGCGTGAAAATTTTGAGACCGGCTTGAGAAAGACCGTTCGCTGGTATCTTGACAACGACTGGTGGTGGCGGCCGATTCGTGAAAACAAATACGCCGGTCAGCGGCTGGGGAAATAATCAAACCTCACAGGAAGAAACTTATTTGCCCGATGAACGTCAAACTCTGGATGGCCGTTGTGATCATCGCCACCGTCGCCCCGGTGGTCTGGTTTTTTACGCGGCCGACCGAAAGCCGGCGCCTTCACCGGACGTTTCGCGATTTAACCGAGGCGATCGCCGCGAACGACATCGATCGCGCGCTGTGGTTTTTTGATCCTCAGGCGGTCTCGTGCGCGGACCAGTACCGCCGTTACGCGGCGCTGGCAACCGTCCAGCGGGTCCGGATCAGTCAGTTCCAGGTCAAAAGTATCAATAAGTTTACCTCCCCGCCGACGGCGGTCGTCTCGTTTAACAGCGGCTGTACCGTGCGGGAGAACCGGTTTGGGACGGTCTCGTCGTTCATCGTCGTCTTCGACCAGGTGGAGCTGGTTCAAGACGGCGAGAACAACTGGAAAGTGACCGATCGAGTCAAGTACCACGTTCCGAATCGTTAGAGCGGGGCACGGTATTTGTGTCCCTGTTCGATTCGGCTCTGCGCGATTTCTCGGACGTACTTGAAGTAGCTGCCGTTTTCGTCTTTGATCTGCTCTAAAACGAACTGCGGCGTGACGAAATCCTTGAGCATCGCGATCTCTTCCAGGCAGGCGACTTTGAGCCCCTGGCGCTTTTCGAGCACCTCGATAAACGATGAAGCCTCGGCCATCGATCGAGGGGTTCCTGTATCGAGCCAGGCGACACCGCGGCCGAAGATGGAGCAGCGCAGCAGACCGTCTTCCATATAAAGGCGGTTCAGATCGGTAATCTCCAGTTCTCCGCGCGCCGACGGTACCAGGCGCCTCGCGTAGCGGCAGACGTTCTTATCGTAGAAATACAGCCCCACGACAGCGTAGGACGATTTGGGGACTTTTGGTTTTTCCTCAATTCCGATCACCTTTTGGTCCTCGTCGAACTGAAGGACACCGAAGCGCTCCGGGTCGCTGACACGGTAACCGAAAATCATAGCTCCCTCTTTGACGGCGGTTTCTCTGGCCGACATCAAAATCGGGGTCATACCGGTGCCGTAGAAGATGTTGTCCCCGAGAATCAAGCAGGCGGGGGAGCCGTTTAAGAATTCCTCACCGATGAGGAACGCCTGCGCCAGTCCATCGGGATGGGGCTGTTCGGCGTACTGGATCTCGAGCCCCCAGCGGGAACCGTCGCCGAGAAGCTTCCTATACAGGGGGAGATCGTGCGGGGTGGAAATCAGCAGAATCTCTTTAATCCCCGCCAGCATCAAAACACTTAAGGGATAGTAGATCATCGGCTTGTCGTAAATAGGCAGAAGCTGCTTGCTCACCGCGATGGTGATCGGGTGCAGACGAGTACCGCTTCCGCCGGCTAAGATAATCCCCTTCATGAGATATTCCCCTTTATTTCTTATCTGATGATCCAAACAATCATAAAAAAGAAGGCTCCAGCGATTAGCCGGAACCTTCTTTTTCACAGGAAGTCCGTCTTACTCGGCCAGCGACTTCACGCGGACGTTGCGGAACATCACCGGATCGCCGTGACCCAGGAAGCCGATGTGACCGGTCTTGTTGTGGAGGCCCGGGTGCTCAGCGTCGTGAATCGGCTTGACGTCGGTGATATCGGCGTCGACAATCACCTGACCGTTGACCGTGACAGTGATCTTGGGACCGACGGCGCGGATCTCTTCGCAGTTCCACTCGCCATCCGGCTTCAGAGCGCCGGTCTTGGCCGGGACAACGCCGTAGATCGAGCCGTGCTTCTGCCACGGCTGGGCTTCGGTATAGGCGTCGGAGAGAATCTGAATCTCCATCCCCTGGTAAGCGGCGTCACCCTCGATGGGGCAGCGAATACCGACACCGTTGTTCCCGCGCGGGGGGAGCTTGAACTCAAAGCGGAAGACGAAATCGGAGTACTCATCTTTCGTCAGAAGCTTGCCGCCCTTGCGGCAGACGATCAGACCGTCTTCGATCGGGTAACCGTCGATGTCACCTGTCCACAGGTCGGTGGAAAGGGCGTCTTCACCGGCAAAGAGCTGAACGAACCCCTCGGCCTTTTCTTCGGCGCAGGTGTTTTCGCTCGCGACAGCGCAGGCGGCGCCAAGGGTCAGCGCGGCACAGGCCAAAAACGCGATCATTTTTTTCATGGTACAAACCTCTTATACTGTTGGTTGATGGAAACTACCTTTTTCAGATGGACTACATCTTCTTCTGCTCTTCGGCACGGGCCTTCAGATCATCGCTGTCGGTCAGTTCGATGACCTTGTCCATCGCTTCATTCAGCTGGTCGGTCGTGCCTTGATACTTCTCGGCGATCGCCACCGCGGTCTCGCAGGCGGCATCCTTAAACTTGGGATCCTTGGCAAATTCCAGCGCGGCCAGGGCACTCTTCCCGGTGATGATTCTCTTGAAGACATCGAAGACCAAGAGCTTGTCCTCATCGCGGTCCGCGGTCGCGAAGGCGGTGTTGCACATCGCGATACGGGCGTCCTCGCCAATATCAAACTGGCGCGGGATACGGATGTAGCTGCGGATACCGCGGATCCGGTACTTGTTGGAGATTCCCTCTTTGGCGAGCTTCAAACAGGCGTCACCGAGGATCGTCAGGTCGTCCGGAGTGTCCCATTTACCGAGAATCTCAGTCGCCTTGTCGGCCGTGTCTTTGTTGTAGCACGCTTCTTCCACTTTGGCCAGGGCCTCGGGGCCGCCAATGTGGCGCAGGAGGTACATATAACCGACCTTAGCGGAGGGATCGGCCGCGTCGAAGCGAGAGGCGATCCGCTGGGCACTGGCCGATTGGGGGAGACGGGTGCAGGCGGCCTTCAGAAGCCAGGCGGCATCCTCGTTTTCGGGGTTGTCGCCGGCGACGCTGAGGAGGTCTTCCATATGGTCGATGGTGACCGACTCCGAAAGGGCGGAAAGCGCCCCCTTGAGAACATCCTCACGAAGATTGGGGGTCGAGGCGATTTTCGCCAGCGTGGGGCAAAGCGACGAAATGCGGCGCAGTTCCACCACCTTCATATCGTTGATCAGCGCTTTGGCCTGCTGGTCATCGAGCGAGGCGGCGTCTTCCGGCCAGGGGAGCTTTTCGTAGCACAGATCGGCCTGGCCCTCGGGAAGGGCGACGAGCGTACCGATGATCGTGTCGACAAAAGCGTCGTCAGCGGCGGCGGCGCGAAGTTTCGCGACCACGGCGGCCGGGTCAACCGAACCGACATTCCCCAGGGCACGGACAGCGGCCGTTTTGACCTCGGCGTTGTCGCTGTCGACCAGCTGGAGAAGATGCGGCAGAAGTTCCTTTTTGAGGTTGTCGTCCTTGAGTTGGCAGCCGGTCAGGAGAATCTTTGCCTGACGGTCGGCCGGAAGCTGGCCGTAGATATCCATGAGCATCTGGAAGACCGCCGGCTGGACATCGGGCCCGAACTCGCGCAGCGTCTTCAGACCGACACTGAAGCAGGCCGCCTGATCGGAGAGAAGTTTTTCTCGGAGGGTATCGATTCCGTCTGCGCCGCGCAGAAGCACAGCGTGATAGGCCGCGGCCTTGCGGACAAACAGCGGCATCGCCTCGTTGGCGTAGAGGGCGTCGTAGACCTCAAGAATCTTCGCCTGATCGGAGCAATCCTCAACCAGATCGAAGAGACTGTCGGCCAGCCCCTTCTTGACCGAGAGCTCCTCGGCCAGCGGCTTGGCGAGTTCCTCTTGAAGAACAGCCAGCGCGTCGGCGCCGCCGATCTTCCCGAGGGCCTTGTAGACAGCGACCTTCAGCTCGGGAGTTTCGGCACTGGCCAGAAGCTCTTTGAGGGGAGCAACCGCGCCGGCGAGCCTGCGGACACCGATGGAGTTCACGACACCGACCTGCTGGGCGCCGGTCAGCTCGGAGGCCGCTTTAATCAGCGCTTCGGCCGAGGCATCGGTGGTCATTGCCTCAAGGGCGAAACGGGCGTTGAAACTCAGCGCCTCGTTGGGGAGCAGATTCACCAGCGCCGGGATCGCCGCGTCGGTACCGATGCGGGCGAGCTTTTTGCAGACGATGTTGGTGATGAAGACGTCGTCGGGGGTCTGACCGCGGTTCTCTAACGCGCTGATGAGCGTCGCTTCATCGTCACTGTTGTAGAGTGCCTGCCAGTCCTGCGCCGCGGCAAAACGGGCACACAGCGCCGCGGACAAAACCGCGAA
>CADBTE010000279.1 GCA_902797455.1 uncultured Planctomycetota bacterium
GCGATGATGAACGGGCGGCCGTTATTATAGTTCTCGAAGAAATAGTCCAGCGCGGCGCTAATATCCTCGTAGGGCATACCGGACAGCGCCGTGTCAATGTTCCCTGTCTTCTCGGCGATTTCCCCGGCGAACCGCATACCGGCTTGTCGGTAGTACGGCACGAACACATTGGTAGAGTCCTCAAACACGCTGGCGTTCGTGACGTATTCACCCAGCGCGCCGGCTATCATCTCGAGGTTTTTGAGCGTCGCGTAATCGGTGGACCCCTCTTTGAAGCTTGATTCGACGTACGTCGTCGAGTAGATGTAGAACGTGTCGACGTCCTTGGTGATGTCAGGAATCTGCAGCCAGCAGTCTTTCCGGGAATAGTCGGGCGCGTCCCCCGCGCCGCCGGACTCGGCCATCGCGCAGGCGCAGGTCATCAGACTCATGACCACAACACAGATTGTATCTAATACAAAGGTTCGCTTCTTCATGATCGTCCTCCTTCTTTTGCGGGGATACCGTAATTTCCGGGATGATGAAAACCTTACGCCGCGCCCGTGAAAGGGGGCGTTTTTTACCCGCGTTTACGCGTCCGCGGGCCTTTTTTCGGGTCGGCGCCCCTCATATCAAAGGCGCCGGACAAGATTTTGATATAGGTGGGGTTCTCGGTGTCGCCGGTCAGTTCGAAGAGGAACCGGCTCGGGATCGATTGACGCATCTTCCCCCACTTGAGACGATGCTTCGCCAAAGTGAGCGTCAAACGGCGCTTGGCCCGGGTGACCCCCACATAGCACAGGCGCCGTTCCTCCTCGATCGCGCTGGCGGCCAGGTCCAAAATCGAGCGCTTGTGGGGGAGAAGGCCCTCTTCCATCCCGACCATATAGACCTCGCGGAACTCCAATCCCTTGGCCGCGTGCAGGGTCATCAGCGTCACGGCGTTTTCGCGGCGATCCTCTTTTTCTCTCCCGAAGTCCGGCTCCCCCAACGAGGTCTGGTCGAGGAACTCCCGCAGGGAGGTCTCCCCGTTCGAATCCTTGAGATAGCTCCCGACCGCGTTGACGATATCCGCGAGCGATTCCATCCGTCTTTGGCGCTCCCCGTCGCCGGGGAAGAGCCGTTCGATCTCCTTTTCGTAGTCGATCGCCTCGATGAACCCGCGGACGTTGTCGACGGTGAACTGACGGCGCAGCAGGTGCGAATAGCGCTCCATCATCGCGCGGAACTGACTTAATTTATCGTTCTGGTCCGCCTGGGCGCACAGCGCCTTCCAAAGAGATATGTTCTCTTTGGAGGCGCTCTCCCGCAAGCGTTGGATCGTCGTCTCGCCGATGCCGCGCTTCGGGGTATTGATGATCCGAAGAAGAGCAATGTCGTTGTTCGGGTTATTGAACAGCTTCAGGTAAGAGATAATATCGCGCGTCTCTTTTCGGTCAAAGAACGACTGTCCCCCGACGACGGCGTAGGGAATGTTCAGCGCGCGCAAATGCAGCTCAAAAGGGCGGGGCTGTTCGTTGGTTCGAAATAAAATAGCGATATCGCCCGCTTTTAACCCCTTTTCGGTATGCAGGCGGGTATGAATATTCTCGACCACCTTAGACGCCTCGGTGTCGTCGTCGTCGAAGGCCTCGATGTGGGGGGGATCCCCCCCGTTGGGGGAGACCAGCCGCTTTTTGTACCTGACTCGATTGAGATGGATCAGCCGGTTGGCCCAGTCAAGAATCGGCTGGGTGGAGCGGTAGTTTCGAACCAGCCGAACCGTTTTGGTCCCCGGCCAATCTTCCGCGAAATGGAGGATATGCTCCACCTCGGCTCCCCGCCAGGCGTAGATCGACTGATCGTCGTCCCCCACAACGCAGATATTCTTGTGTTTTCCGGCCAGCGCCTTGATGATCCGGTACTGACTGAGGTTGGTGTCCTGATACTCATCGACGAGGATATGGTCGAACCGGCCGGCTTCGGCCCTTAGCGCCTCGGGATGTTTCGCGAAGACCTCCTCGGTCAGCAGCAGAAGGTCGTCGAAGTCGACCTCCCCTCTTAACTTCAGCTGCTTTTGGTACTGGCCGTAGGCCATCGCGAAGATGTAGTCGCTGGCCGAGCTTGGATCGAGGTGGTTGAGCGCCTCGTTCGAGCGGACGGCGGCGCACTTCCAGCGGCTGATCCGATTGACCAGGTCGCCCGGGGTGATCGACGTGAGTGTTTTGTATTTCTGGAGCACCTCGCGGGCCAGTGACTCCTGATCCCCGCGGTCGCAGATGACGAATTGGCTCGGGTAGCCGAGGAGCTGAATCTGCCGGCGGAGAATACGAACGCACAGCGAGTGAAAGGTGGAGGTCTCCGGCCGCGTCTGGACCGTTTGGCCCAGACGCGCTTTGACACGATCCTGCATTTCGCGGGCGGCTTTATTGGTGAACGTCACCGCCAAGATACGTTCCGGGCGGATTCCCAGGCGGATCAGCTGCGCGATTCTTTCGGTGACCACGCGGGTCTTTCCGGTACCCGCGCCGGCTAAAACAAGAAGCGGCCCGGAGGTGGTTCTGACGGCGTCGATTTGTTCGGGATTGAGCTGCATAAGGGGGAAAAATACCCGATTTTCCAAATCAATCAACCCGAAGGGAGTGGAGAAATTCGTGCAGCGCCTGACGTGCCTCGCTCGGCAGAATCGACATGAGCTCCTGGACCTGTTCGAGGTTCTCGAACGACTGCGCCCCCGGCGGCGGGGAAGGGGATGGCGCGTGAGCGTGACGCTGCCGCAGGTCGAGGAATCTGCGGTAGAGAATCGGCACATCACTCCCGGCCGGGTCTTCCAGAGGGAAGGGGGCGCCGGGGACCGGTTCGGACGGTTTTTTCGGGGCCTGTTCTTCTTTCGGCGAGGCGTCGGTTTCACGCCGCGCTTCCTCGAGGCGGACGGTCGGTTCCCGTACCGCCTGTTCCTGGATCAGCGGTTCCTGGA
>CADBTE010000280.1 GCA_902797455.1 uncultured Planctomycetota bacterium
CAGAGTGGGAAGGGGCCGATGGGCGGCGATTCCCTGGGTTATATCAAGCTGGAGGTGATCAAGTCAGCCGCGCTCTGGAAGGCGGAAACAACCGGAACTTTCGAATCATCCTAGACCGTGAACGGGGGCACCGCGGAATATAATAATCGGGAAAACGGCGCCTACAGTCTCATCGCCGCGGACATCATGCAGGCGCCGGAAGCTCCCGCCCGGGCGATGGAGGGGAGTTTATCGATATCAATGCCGCCGATGGCGTATACCGGAAGGGGGAACTGCCGGCAGATATCCGACAGGAAAGCAAGTCCCCTGGGCGGCAGATCTTTCTTACTGTTCGTGGGGAAAATATGCCCCGCTGTCACGTAATCCGCGCCGAGTTCGTACGCCTCCCGAAGCTGTTCGGCGCTGTGGATCGATGTTCCTACCCTTTCAAATTCCTCGCAAAGCTCCCCGGTCAGTTCGGGGAGGGGCAGATGAATATTCTTTATGCCGAGCGTTCGGGCGGTGTCTGTAAAGTGATGAATGATGAGCGTGACATCGCACTGTTCGCACGCGCGGCAGACCTTTTCCGCCAGAGGGGCATACTCATCGGGCGTCAGGTCTTTTTCTCTTAACATCACCTTGCCGATCCCCGCCTGCGCGATGTACGGTATCTGCTCCCACAGCGCACGGGGGCACAGCCGCCGCGCCGTCACCGCGATGATATCAAGCCCATTATAGGTAGACATAATCATTTAAAACCGGCTGCAGGCCGCGGCTTTTGATCGCCGCGATCACTTCTTCCAAAGACCGACCGTCACTGATTTCAAACTGCGAGTCGCCGGTCCCGGTATTTTCCTCCTCGGTATGGCTCCCGATCCCCGTGCTGACTCCCGCCGAGATTTTGGTCGCGCACATACCGATCACGTTGTCACGGAAAAGCGCTCTTTCCCTGGTCGAGATCGTCAGTCCCGCGAAGGGCATGAAAATCCTGTACGCGCACATGACCTGAAGAAGCTGTCGCTCATGAACATCTTTCGGGTTGATCTTGTCGTCGTTGATGATAGGGCGAAGGCGCGGACAGCTGAACGAAATCTCGGCGTGGGGATAGCGGCGCTGTATCGCGCGGGCGTGAGTCCCCACGGCGAAGGCGTCCTTTCTGAAATCGCAAAGCCCTAAAAGCGCCGCGAAAGCGACGCCGCGCATGCCGCCGCGCAGCGCCCGTTCCTGCGCGTTGAGACGGTACGGAAAAACGCGTTTGTGACCCGCCAGATGAAGCCGCTCATAACCGCCGCGGTCATAGGTCTCCTGAAATACCGTCACGTAGTCCGCGCCGCGCTGGTGCAGGTACGCGTATTCATCGGTATTCATCGGATAGACCTCGATCCCGACATTCTTGAAATAGGTCCGGGCGATCTCACAGGCGCGGCCTATGTACTCAACGCCGCTCATTGTTCTGCTCTCGCCCGTGAGGATAAGGACTTCCTCCATCCCCGTCCTCGCGATCGCTTCCATCTCCGCTCGGATGCCGTCCTCACTAAGTTTTGCGCGGCGTATCTTGTTCGCGCGGTTAAAACCGCAGTAGACGCAATGGTTCTCGCAGTAGTTGGAGATGTACAGCGGGGTGAACAAAAGCACCGAATTGCCGAAATGCTTTCGTGTTTCCGCCCTGGCGCGTCGGGCCATAGCTTCGAGAAACGGCTCGGCGGCGGGTGAAAGAAGCGCGCCAAAATCTTCCGGTGTCGGGTAGTCGGCGGCCAGGGCCCGCTTCACCTCATCGGCCGTGTATCGGTTGTAATCGTACTCCTCCATCGCGCGAACGACCTGTTCTTCGATGTCGGAGTTCTCAAGCACTTCCATTCCCGGAAGGTACTTCATCGGGTCGATTCTTTCCATCGCCGCGCCTCAATCCTGAATAAATCCCGTCAGCGGAGAAGAGGCGCTGCCCCGGTCAAGCACCCGGCCCATGCCGGCGAGATAGGCCGTTCTTCCCGCGATGATCGCGTGACGGAACGCTTGTGCCATCTCCACGATATTCCCCGCGGTCGCGATCGCGGTATTGGCCATAACAGCCGCCGCGCCCATCTCCATCGCCTCACAGGCCTGCGATGGTTTGCCGATCCCCGCGTCCACGATGATCGGCAGGTCGATCTCCTCGATAAGGATGCGGATAAACTGCTTGGCCGCCAGTCCCTGATTCGAGCCGATCGGAGCGGCGAGCGGCATGATCGCGGCCGCCCCCGCGTTGGCCATGTCCCGCGCCGCGTACAGATCGGGATACATATACGGCAGGGGGATAAAGCCGTCTTTGGCGAGCATTTCACACGCCTTCGCCGTCTGGTAATTGTCGGGCAGAAGATACTTGGAATCGCGTATGACCTCGATCTTGATCAACCCGCCGCAGCCCGCCTCCCGGGCAAGCCGCGCGATTTTGAGGGCCTCTTCCGCGTTCCTCGCGCCGGAGGTATTGGGAAGGAGCGTTACCCCTTCGGGGATGTGCTCCAGGATATTGCCGCTGAAGCTGTTGACGCGCCGCAGGGCGAGTGTCACGATTTCCGCTTTAGCGTGCTCGACCGCCGCGCGGATTAAGTCGAGATCAAACTTGCCCGAGCCGAGGATGAAACGCGAGGAAAATTCATGTCCTGCGATCACAAGAGCGTCTGTCATTTTCTTATCCCCTCTATTTCAATTTATTTGATTGTCCCAGAATTATCTCCATCGCGCGTGAGGCCATATGGCCGGCGCAGACCATCACACGGGCCGCCGTCAGGCCGACGCCGTCGGCGATGTCGGTCACGCCGTCGCCGCACAGCGTCAGCTTCTCGGTCACGTATCTTGTGGTGATTCCGTTGGCATTACCAAAGCCGGCCATGCCACTGCCGCAGATGAGATACTTCTCGGGCATCTTCTCCATAACGGTGTTAACGAGCATCGCCTTTTGCTCCGGAAGATCGAAGGCCTCGACGATGATACCGCAGCCGGCGAACAGGTCGACGCAGTTATCCGTGGTGACACGTATCTTCCGCGCGGTTATCCGGCAGAACGGGTTGATCTGACGCAGTATCTCCGACATGGCCGCGACCTTCGCTTTCCCGAGATGCGGAAGTGAATACAGCTGCCGGTTCAGGTTAGACAGTTCTACCGTATCGCAGTCCACGAGGGTGAGCTGTCCCACGCCGCTTCGGGCGAGTGCCGCGGCGATATTCGAGCCGAGTCCGCCCAACCCCGCTATGCCGACGCGGGCTTGTTTCATGAGGCGGTAGACGGGCCGGTCACTGCGAGAATCGACCGCCCGAGCGAAATCCGCTTCCGTTGTCTCCATATCAGCCGCCCCCCACAAACCCGATGATTTCTACCGTCTCCCCATCCGCGAGAATCCTGTCGTAACCGGATTTCGGCAGAATCTCCCCTTCTATCATGACCGCCGTTCGTTCGGGGAGCAGATTCATGGATGCAAGCAGTTCCATAACCGTCTTTCCTGCCGCGTCCTTCGGTTCTGCGTTAATGATAACCATTCGCGTCCCTTTCCTTTGCCGTAAACGAAAAAAAACAGCGCGCCCGGAATCTGCACCGATGGTGGTACACCCCGGACGCGCTGTCTCACGTCTGGAAGACATTGTAATGCCGGCCGCGGATTCCGCCAAGAGGGAACCGGACAGCCGCGTGGGAAAAAGTGCGGGCCGCCTGACCCGGGGATAAACTAAAGGGGAGTGATCCGCGCGGAGGCCGATGTTTCGCCGCTGTCCCGAGCCGGAAGCGGCGCGGCCGGTTCGCAGGCGGCGTCGCCGGGAACGCGTTTTCCGGCTGTTCGATAGAAGCATTTCCCCATCGGGCCGGCCAGCAGTGAGGGGAAGAGGACCAGGTCGCCGTACAGCGCTGCCAGCAGCAGGATCGCCATCATCCAGGCGAAACGGGAGATCGGAAGGAATCGGCTGAAGGCGAAGATGAGCATGCCGCCGCCGCAGATGATGGTACTCTGGACCATTGCCGTGGCGCAGTGGCGGTAACCGAAACCGACCGCTTCCTCACGGGACATCCCCGCGGAGAGTCCCTGCTTGTACCAGTTGAGAAAATGGATCGTTCCGTCGACCGAGATTCCCAGAGCGACCGAGGCGGTCATCATGGTTCCCATATCGACCGGCCGTTTTATCGCGGCCATCGCGCCGAAGATCAGGACACTCGGGAAGATGTTGGGGATCATCGCCACACAGCCGGGGAGAATTCCCCGGAGGAGAACCATCAGGGTGAGGAGAATCATGATAAAGGCGGACAGGTAACTCGATGACAGATCGTCGAGCAGCTGTTTTTGCGCTTTATGGGCCAGAGGAATCCCACCGGTGATCACAGCGGTGGTCCCTTTCAATCCAAGGGACTCCTGGTTTTCGCTGATGACCCGGCCGACCGTCTCTTTGATAGTCGCCAGGAACGGGCCGTAATCGATGTTATCCTGCGCTTTGACGCGGATGCTGATCCGCCAGCGGTCGGCGGGGACCAGACCCCGGTCGATATCGGCAGGGAGCTCCCGATCGTCGAACATATTGGCCTGCCGCAGAGAATTAATGTGTTCGGCCACCACCTTGTTGAAGACCGTTCGTCTGACCGTCGCGCCGGCGGCCGAACCACTGTCGTCGGGGAGGTACGGAAGGAAGTTCAGCGCCGAGACGGTCGTCTGGATCGAGTCGATCTCCCACAGCGCCGCGTCGACCGCGTCGAGCAGCTGAAGCTGCGCGAGAATCGGCCGTTTATCCCCATCACGCGGGAAGCTCAGCGCCAATTCCAGGGGGACGAGGCCGCCGATTCGATTTTCCAGGTAGTTGTAATCGCGGATCACCGGGGCGTCTTTAGGGAACATCCCGTGGAAGGTGACGGTCGTCTGCAATTTGGGGAGCGACCAGCCGTAGATGGCCAGAAGGGCCAAGCTGAAGAAAGCCAGAACGCGATGATACTTCACGACAAAACCGGGGAACCAGCCCCACAGCCGGGTGAACAGAGTCGGTTTGGGAGCGGTTTTTTCGGTATTCTCCCAGCGGCGGACCGGATTCTGCTCGATGAAGGAGCCGATCGACAGGAAGAAGAAGCACGTCCCGAGTATCAGTCCGACGGTCGAGAATATCCCGAACATCCGGATCGGGCGGACTTTGCTGATCGCCAGCGAAAAGAGTCCGAGGACCGTCGTTAGACAGGCCAGGGAGCAGGGGAGGAAGGCATGTTTGATCGCGGTGACCACGGCTCCTTTTCTGCCGGAACGTTCCATATTGTCGCGGTAGTAGTTAAGCAGATGCAGACTCCCCGAGACGGTGAGGACGAACAGCAGCGAGGCCGACAAAAGCGAGATCGAGTCGGTGTTGCAGCCGGTGTAGTAGATCAGCGCGCCGCTGAGCTCCTCGTTAAAGACCGCGGCGGCGAAGATGGCCAAGACGGCGATCCAGGAACGCAGCAGACAAAGAAGAATAACCACGCAGGTGAGCAGAAAGAACGGGACGATCTGCCGCTGCGACTGATTGCTGACGTCGTCGATGGCGACACTTTCGATCGAGGGGCCCGCCATCACGATTTTGTCAGGGGGAAGCGAGGTCTCCTCGGCGGCGACCGAACGGATTTCCTCGATCGCCTCATGGGGATGGGCCGTTCCGTTCTTGGAGAGAAAGACGACCAGACACCCCTGCAGGCCATCCTGCGAGAGAATCCACCCCTTCATTCGGTCGAACGCCTCTTCTTGTGAGAGACTCAGCGGCTCGGATGTGAGCTGCCGATAGATCTCGCCGGTGGTGGTGATCTTCTGGCAGAAGGGTTCTGAGCCGTCGCCGCGCGAGGCGGTGAGACGGGCGGCGATTTTATCGGCGCGCCGATCCTCAAGAAGGCAACCGTCCCAGCTGACCATCAGCAGCGATGTCTCAGAGAAATGCGCCTGGAACCAGTAGAAGTCGTGGGTCTCCTGAAAACCCTCGGGAAGCCAGTCGATGACCCTGTTCGACATATGCTGCCGACCGCGCGTCGCGCCGTAAAAGAGGACGACAAACCCGATGGAGAAAAGGACCATCAGGGTCCATCTCCAAAAAGGGGTTAAAAAGTCGCGTTTTTCCACCTGTCGGAACCTCTGCTGACGCCAATCGGTTTGTCTAAAATACCTGGTAAGTGTACTCGCTGAAACGGAACAAGTCAACGTGAAACGGCGCTTCGGCCCCGGGGGGCCGCCTTTCTTTTTCGAGCCGTTGAGAACCAAGAAGCACTTGCTCCCGAGGTGACAAAAAGATACAATCAAACCGGCGGTGAGTAAAGGGTATTTACGCGGAAATATTGTATATAAAACAAGGTAAATAAGGAATATAAACAATGCAGAGAATCTACGAGTTTCTTAAGAAATGCGCGACTTATTATCTGGCCACCGACGATAATGGTCAGCCCCGGGTTCGGCCGTTCGGGACGATCTTGATCTACAACGGCAAGCTCTGCTTCCAAACCGGGAAAGTCAAGCAGGTCTCCGAGCAGATTCACCGCAATCCGAAGGTCGAAATCTGTGCGTTCGACGGCCAGTGCTGGATCCGTGTCGCGGCCCGCGCTGTCGAGGTTCCCGAAGTCGCCGCGCAAGAGGCGATGCTCAGCGCCTATCCCGAACTGAAGCGTCTTTACACTCCGGGAGACGGAAATACCGAAATCTTCGCCCTGGAAGAGGGAAAGGCGACAATCTGTTCCTTTTCGGCCCCCGCCGAGGAGATTTCGTTCTGACACGCCGCAGGAAGGTCCTTCTACTTTCAATGTTTAAGAGGCGAAAACCTTGACCGAGCAGCCCCCCTCTCCGACACCGGACGATTCTGATCCGACCCGCCCGACGGATGGCGGCGCGCCCGTGCCCGGCGAGCCGGCCAATCCGCTTCTTCGCCTCTTCGGCGGCACCTCTTCCTCGGAGGGGACAAACGCCTTTTCTCAGCGGTTCCATTCTTTCTTCGGGAAAGAGGGGATTCACCCCCCCGATTCTTCCGACGACCGGCCGTGGGATTCGACGGAGGAAACCGCCGTCGCCGAGCCACGGTCCGACGAGGAGCGGCCGGCCGACCTTCCCGACGGACAGCCGAACGATGAGGAGCGCGGCGGCCCGGCCGATGACCTCCCCGATATGGCCCAGGAGGAGGCCGAGGCGCTGGCCGAGAATATCGAGGCGATGAACCGAAACGAGGACGACACCGATCTGTTCGCCCTCGGCCGGAAATACGACCCCGATGACGACGTTAACATCCCCGACGACGAGACGGTCGAGCGCTCGCCGACCTCAATTTTAGAGGCGATGTTCTTTGTGGGAGATCGTGACAATCGCCCGCTGGAGCTGTCGCGCGCTGTTGGCCTGATGCGCAACGTTACGGTCGAGGAAGGGAAACGCTGCATCGATGAACTGAACCGCCGATACGAGGCACGGCAGTCCCCCTATCGAATTGTCCGCGAGGAGAATGGCTACCGTATGGTCCTTCTTCCCGAGGCGGCGGCGGTGAGTGAGAATTTCGGCTCGAAAGTCCGGCAGGTGAAGCTCCAGCAGAAGGTGATCGAGATTCTGGCGATCATCGCCTACCGTCAGCCGGTCACCTTAGACGAGATTCAGGATGTCCGCCCGGGGACCACCGCGCTGGTCAGCCAGTTGATCCGCCGCGGATTGATCTGCGCCGAATCCAAGCAGGCGCAGAAAAAATCACTGACCTACTACCGGACGACCCCAAGATTCCTCTCTGTCTTGGGGATCGAATCCCTCGATGAGCTCCCGATGATCGACGAGATCGACTACCGCTGAAGGGGCCCCGTCTTCGCCTGTACGTCGGTTGAATGATGCCTAAAAGGGGCTATAATCGTGTACCGGGCGGGGGGCGTTTAGAGCTTCCGAAATCTTTCCGACGCAACAGGACGGGTGGATGAATGAAAAAGCTGCTGACAGGCAATGAGGCAATCGCTCGCGGAGCGTGGGAAGCCGGAGTCAACTTGGCCTCCGGTTACCCCGGAACTCCTTCGACCGAGATCCTGGAAACGCTTAGTAAACTCTACAAAGATGACGTCTGCTGCGAGTGGGCGCCCAACGAGAAAGTTGGCTTCGAGACGGCTGTCGGGGCCGCCGCCGCGGGCGCGCGGGCGATGACGACGATGAAGCACGTCGGTCTGAACGTCGCTGCCGACCCGCTGATGACGCTTGCCTACATCGGGACGATCGGCGGCTTTGTTGCCGTGGTAGCCGATGATCCGGGGATGAACTCCTCTCAGAACGAACAGGACACCCGCCAGTTCGCCCGTTTCGCGAAGGTTCCGGTGATCGAGCCGGCTGATGCCGCCGAGGCGGTCGTCTTTACAAAAGAGGCGTTCCGTATCTCCGAAGAGTTCTCCACGCCGGTGATCATTAAAAGCACGACGACGATGAGCCACTCGCGCTCCATCGCTGAGGTCGGCGACCGTGTCGAGACGGGGCGGACGATTTCGTTTGTCAAAGATCCGCCCAAGCATGTCCCGATTCCGGCGTGGGCCCGGCAGATGCGCGTCCGTCTCGAGGAGCGCCTTGAAAAGCTCAAGGCGGCCGCCTCGGCATCGCCGCTGAACCGTATCGAGTGGAAGAGCAAGAAGCTCGGTATCGTTACCGCGGGGGTCACCTATCAGTTCGTCCGCGAGGTCTTCCCCGAGGCGTCGATTCTCAAACTCGGCTGGTCGTTCCCGTTCCCCGACGATCTTCTCTTGAAGTTCGCCAATGAGTGTGAGCGAGTCGTCTTCATCGAGGAACTCGAAGACTTTCTCGAAGAGCACGCCAAGGCACTGGGGATCAAGTGCTGCGGGAAAACGCTCGATGGCCAGCCGCTTGTCCCGAATATCGGCGAGATGAACGTCGATGTCCTGCGCGCGATCCGTTCGCGACTGGAGCAGACCGACTGGTTCCCGTTCGAAAAGACCGAGACCGCCCGGCCGAAAGCTCCGGTCCGTCCGAAGATCGCCGATCTGCCGCCGCGTCCGCCGGTTCTTTGCCCGGGCTGCCCGCACCGCGGGATCTTCTACGCGCTGGGTAAGTTCGATGTCGTTGTTACCGGAGATATCGGCTGCTACACCCTCGGGGTCGCCCCGCCGCTGTCCCGCCTCGATACGGTCACCTGTATGGGAGCCGGCGTTACGATGGCGCACGGTATGCAGCGTGCCGGCAACGACCGAAAGGTGGTCGGCGTGGTCGGCGACTCGACCTTCTTCCATTCGGGGATGACGGGTCTGCTCGATATCGCCTACAACAAGGGGACCTCGACGATCATCGTTCTCGATAACCGGACAACGGCGATGACCGGTCACCAGGATAACCCCGGAACGGGGCGGACAATCACCGGCGAAGAGACGGTCACCGCCGATATCGCGACCATCGGCCGTGCGCTGGGTATCCGCAATGTTGTTGAAGTCGCTGCGCGAGATATCAAGCATACGACCGAGGTGCTCAAAGAGGCGATCGAATCTCCCGAGCCGTGGCTGATTATCTCCAAGACCCCGTGCCCGCTGGCTGCCCGCAAGAATCCGGGGTTGCCGCTGAAGGTCAATACCGACAAGTGCCGCAAGTGCAAGCTCTGTTTGCGTCTGGGCTGTCCGGCGATCGAGAAAGACGGTGAGGGGGTTCGAGTCAATTCGATCCTTTGCGCCGGCTGTAAGCTCTGCCGCCAGATATGCCCGGCCCAGGCCTTCGAAGACCTTAACCCCGGTACCGAAAACAACTAAGGGAGGAACCGATCCAATGTCCGAAAACAGTATCTCCGCGGAAGAGACAAAAAGTCTGGTTCTCGTCGGTGTCGGCGGTCAGGGGATTCTCTTGGCAAGCGAAATCATTGCCCGGACGATCATGGCCTCGGGCTACGACGTGAAGATGAATGAGATTCACGGGATGGCCCAGCGCGGCGGTTCGGTCGTGGCGCAGATTCGCTTCGGCCGTGACGTCGCCAGTCCCCTGGTTCCCAAACATTCGGCCCGCGCCCTGGTCGCCTTAGAGAAGATCGAGGTCTTGCGTTTCGTCGACTATCTGGCCGATGATGGGCTGGCGGTGGTCTCCGATCAAGAGATCATCCCGGTGAGCGCCTCCGGCGGCAAGATTCCTTACCCGACCTTGGGCGAGGAAGATATCCGCAAGGTCTGCCCCAACTTGATCTATGTCCACGCCATTAAGCTGGCCGAGGAACTCGGCAACGCCCGCGCGGCCAACACCATTCTTTTAGGGGTGATGTCGAACGTTCTCCATTTTCCCGAGGAG
>CADBTE010000281.1 GCA_902797455.1 uncultured Planctomycetota bacterium
CGCAGCAGCGGGTGAACCCCGTTTTGACGATGGTCGTCGTAGTCGGGGTCGATCTCCTCATAGAAGACGGTGACCAGGGCCCAGCCGCGATCGATGATCTTCTCCAGCGCCCAGCATGATTTTTCCGCCCCGCGCTCGATCGGTTTGCCTTTCTCGATCCGAGTGGCGTCGGGGACGTTAGGGGCGACGATATCGGGGTCGTCGCTCACCGTCGGGTTCCCCTCGAAGTTCGGCGCCACAATCGCCGGGGCCGGCCCTTCCTGCTGGGCGGGAAGGAAGATCAAAAGGTTCATCTTCGGCGTTTCTTCCGGGGCGTTGAGATACACAACGACCTGGCGCTGAATCGCCCTGCCGCCGAAAACGCTCTTTTCGGAGAGAAGCTCGCTTTTGACGCGGGCGCACTCCTTGGGAGGCATTACCCCGTACATTTCCCGCCCGAACAGCTCTAAAAGCTCGCCGCGGCGCTTTTGCGTCCACTGCTGGGGGGTGGCGACCGGTGTTGCGTCGGCGCAGATCAGCGGATCGGGAAGCTCGAACGTCCCGACCCGCGACTCATCGTAGTTGGCCTCCCAGCCCAAAGCCGCGAAAGCGGCGGGGAGAAGCAGCGCCAAGAGCGCGGCCGACGAAAAAAAGGTTTGTTTCATATTCGGGCCATTCTTTCATGGGTGGAGGCAGAGCTGTCATTTTGGGGTCCGCACAGGGACTATTCTACCTAAAAGAACAAGTGAAAAAAATGGGTTCGTTCGGACTTCCGGGACCGGATTTGCCGTGTAAACTTGGTTCCTTTCTGGGAGAACAGACTTTTCAAGAAGAAACTCGATCTTTTGGTACATACGGTTGTCGGCGTCCGAACGTACTTTCAATCAGCTTGCGATACACTCGGGGCGGATCCGAGTCATTGCGTTTTTCATAGGGAGAAAAGGTCTGCCTTTTCGATAAGTTTGACGGAGGAACCGTTCTGTGGGGACAAAAAAAACGCCTCCCCATAAAAAAGCCACGGGCTTTTTTATGGGGAGGCGTTGTCAAACGCTTAGATTCTCGGGCGGGCCTTCCCCTGAACGCGCAGCGGCAGGCCGAGGATCCGCAGGAAGCCGGTGGCGTCGTTCTGGTTGTAGGCGTCGGAACCTTCCATCGTCGCGATCCCCTCATCGTAGAGGGAATTGTTGGACTCACGGGCGGCCAGGATGATGTTCCCCTTGTAGAGTTTCAGGGTGACCTGACCGGTGACCGGTTTTTGCGCCTCTTTGATGAAGGCCAGCAGAGCGTCGAACTTGGCGCAGTACCAGAAGCCGTTGTAGACCATCTCGGCGACTTCCGGGGAAAGGGCGTCGCGCAGATGCATCAGGTCGCGGTCCATCGTCAGCTGCTCGATATAGCGGTGCGCGTCGTAGAGGACCGTCATGCCCGGGGCCTCGTAGACACCGCGGCTCTTCATGCCGACGAAGCGGTTCTCGACCATATCGATGATGCCGACCCCGTTGCGGCCGCCGATTTTGTTCAGTTCGGCGACCACTTCATAGGCGTTGAGCTTTTTGCCGTTGACGGCGACCGGGACACCGGAGACGAAATCGATGGTGACGGTCTCTTCTTTATCGGGAGCGTCCTGCGGACGGACGCACATCCCGAAGTCGACGGTATCCATACCGCAGACGTTCATATCCTCGAGCTTGCCGGCTTCGTAGCTGATATGCAGGCAGTTCTCGTCGGAGGAGTACGGCTTGGCCAGAGAGACCTTCACCGGGATGTTCTTTTCTTCGCAGTAGCGAATCATCTCGGAACGGCCCGGGAACTGAGCGCGGAACTCGTCCATCCTCCAGGGGGTGATCATCTGGATCGAGGGACACAGCGCCTCGGCGGCGAGCTGGAAACGGCACTGGTCGTTCCCCTTGCCGGTCGCGCCGTGGGCGTACGCCGTCGCGCCGACCTGTTTGGCGACCTCCAGGATCTTTTTGGAGATGAGCGGACGGGCGATCGAGGTTCCGAGAAGGTAAACCCCCTCGTACTTGGCCTGCCACTGCATCACCGGGAAGGCGAAGTCGCGGCAGAGCTCTTCTTTGACATCGATGAAATGGATCGACTTGGCGCCGATATTCTCCGCCTTTTTGCGGATCGCCTCACGATCCTCGCACGGCTGGCCGAGATCGACGTAGACCGCGTGAACGTCGTAACCCTTGTCCATCAGCCACCCGAGGATGACCGAGGTATCGAGTCCGCCGGAATAAGCCAGAACACAACTTTTTTTACTCATAGCAATCGCTTTCTATTCCTCCGCCTGAAAATAGGCGTATAGGGTTGTTTACGGGGGTACCCGGGAAATTTACTTTTTATGTTTCGCCAGCTTGCGGAACGCCTCGATGCCGCGCTCGATCGTCTCGTCGCTGGCGGCGTAGGAGATGCGGAAGTTGGTGTCGCGGGCGCTGAAGACGTTCCCCGGGATGATCAGCAGCGAGTACTCGGTGATCGCCGTTTCGACAAACTCCGAGGCCGTCCCCCACGGGGCTTTCGGGAACATATAGAACGCCCCTTCCGGACGGGCGATCTCGTAGAGGTCGCCGATCCCGTCGAGGATCATATCGCGCTTGCGGCGGTAGTTGGCGATCTCGGCGCTCATATCGACGTCGAGTCCCGCCAGGGCCCCCCACTGCGAAACCTGCGGCGCGCAGACGAAGGAGTACTGCTGGAACTTGAGCATCGTCTCGATCAGGACCTTCGGCCCGTGGGTGAAGCCGACACGCCAGCCGGGCATGCCGTGCGACTTGCTGAAGCCGCCCATCACGAGGGTCTGGTCGTTGAACTGCGCCGGCGAGGTGAACGGGACGTGGCAGAACTGCTCGTAGATCTCGTCGCTGATCAAGAGGATGTTCTTCTCTTTGGCCAGCACAGCGATATCTTTGGTCTCTTGCGGGGTCGCGACGTAACCGGTCGGGTTGGCCGGGGAGTTGAGGATGATCATCTTGGTCTTCGGGGTGATCGCGTCGGCCACCTTCTGGACGTCGTAGCTGAAGTCGGGATAGGTGTCGATCAGGACCGGGACGCCGCCGACCAATTTGACCAGTGCCTCGTACATCACGAAGTACGGGTCGAAGAGGATCACTTCGTCCCCCGGATTGACGAACGCCAGGGCGGCTAAAAGAAGCGCGCCGCTGGTACCGCTGGCGATGAAGAGCTTCCGGTCGGGGTGGCCGTACTTTTTGTCGATATCTCCCTGCATCCGGTCGATCAGCTGCTTGAGCCCCTGGGTCGGTGTGTAGCCGCTCTTGCGGCTGTTGATCGCCTCGATCGCGCCCTGGCGGGCGGCCTGGGGCATATCGAAGTCGGGCTGACCGATCGACAGGTTGATCGGATTGGAGAGCTTGGCACCTAAGTCAAACACCTTGCGGATGCCGGAGGAGGTGAATGACTTTGACCGTTCGGAAAGCCAGGAATCACACATAGTTTGCCTCGTAAAGAAATCTCGTTTGTGTAAAACGTGTATGGTTTGTTAAGGTACCATAGAAAGTAAAAACCGCCTTTGGCGGCTCACCCCTGTAAAGATACGCCGGTAATTATAGACAGGCGCGGAAAAAAGTCTATAACAGGCGCGTTTTTTGGGGGAAAACGCCGCGATCGGTTATGACGTTTGGTTCCGCGCGCGATTGTTCGGCGGGCGTCTTTAATGGGAGGAGATCGGCGCGGCGCTGATGACATTGATCACCTGGACATTCCGGACCGATTCTTCCCCTCTCGGGAAGAGGACACCGCTGATATCGGGGTTGTAATTGATCACGTTGGCGATGATCGAGTCGGTCAGTGTCCCGTGGACGACGATCCCCTCGCTGGATTTTGTCTGAACGTTGGTGATGATCAGTCCCGAGGTATCCCCCAGCGGAGCGGGGCCTCCGTAGCCGCTGTCGCCGATGCGCACCGTCGCCCGGTCGGTGACGTCGGCCGGGGAGGTGTCGATCACCGTATCGAGGACAACGTGGTGGAGCCTGCGGCCGCCGTTATTGAGCAGCCGGACGATGTTGTGCCCGCCGGACGCGTAGCCGACGATATTGCGCGCGGTGATATTGAAAGCGTCGTTCATCATATCGGGGGTGCTGTCGGCAACCTCGGTATGGCGAAACTGCCCTCCCTTATGCTCACCGGACAAAAGCGTGATCGCCAGCAGGTCGTCTCCCCCGTGGCCGTAAAGGTTCTCGATCGTGATGTCGTGGCACCCCTTGCGCAGGTCAAGACCGTCGACATTGAGAACTTTCACCTCCTCACCGTCGATGAGGCGCTTTTCCGTGGAGCCGAAATCGAGATCGCGGATTTTGCCATTGCTGCAGCGCTCCAGCGAGACCGACCAGCAGTGCGCCTGGCGGACGGTGATTCCCGAGATGGTGAACCCGTCGACCTTGGCCAGGAGAATCCCGATATTGCGCCAGTCGCCGTACTGCGATTGGTCTTCTTTCCCCGCGTCGGTCCCGTAGGTTTGGACTCCCAGCTGTTTCCCCGCGTCGCCGGTCGCCCTCGGGTGATCGGCTCCCTCCAAAACCGGATGCCCGATCCCGATGACGTGGATATCGCGGATCGGCTCGACCGTCTCGATCCCCAGGCCGCAGTTGGCCGATCGGATGAAGTTGTCGCGGCAAGAGTCGGAGAGCTTGATCCGGCAGTTGTCGAGGTAGAGGGTCGTCCCCCCGCTCAGGAGAATCGCGCTGTCGATCAGCCACCAGTCGCGGCCGTCTTCGGCCGCCGGACGCGGGGGAATGCGGACCACGCCGCCGAAGTTCGGCGCGCGGGCGACCGCCTGGGCAATCCGCTCGGAGTCGGTCCCGCTGAAGCGCTCGGGGGTGTTGAGCCACCCGTCGGCCGGTTCCTCGGCCCGGGCAACGGCCGCGAAGGCGATCAGGCAGATCGAGAACAGCAGTGTCGCGAAGAGGGTATTTGTGAGTTTCATAGGGGGATTCTCCGGCTTGTGTGAAGGGGAAGGGGCTTTTGTTCGTTCGTTTATACGATCTTCGGCGGGTAAAGCGCCTCGAAGTCGGTGACGATCGTCGTCAGGCGGTCGTCCAGGAAGGTCAGGGCACACTCGCGCAAAAGGGAGGGGATGCCGTAGTACGCCTCGGCGATTGACCCGGCGATCGCCGCCACCGTGTCGCTGTCGCCCCCGATCGAGACGGCGCCGCGAATCGTGTCCTCGAAGCCGGACGACTCGCAAAACGCCTCGATCGCCTGAGGGACCGATCCCTGGCAGCTGGCGTCGAACCGGTAGCTCGGGCGGATCTGGTCGAGCGTGAAGTCGAGCCGGTAATAGTTTCTTTCGATATGGCCGCGGATTTCCGCGATGGTTTTCCCCTCTCGGGCCAGAAAGATCGCGGCGGCGGCCGCCTCGGCTCCTTTGATTCCTTCGGGGTGGTTGTGGGTGACCGCGGTGACGGCGCGGCTTAAGCGCAGCGCCTCCTCGAGGGAATCGGCCGCCCAGGCGCAGGGCGACACACGCATCGCCGCGCCGTTGCCGAAGCTGTTGTACGGCTGAGGAACCTCGGCGGCGAGCCAGCGCCGGAAAAGTCCCCCGAAGCCGCGGTCCGGATAGATCCTCCCAAGTTCGCGCATCCGGCCCGCGGCGCGCTCGGCCAGCGCCTCGGGCGAGTCGTACCGGTCCATTAAGGCGCGGGCGATGGCCGCGGTCATCACCGAGTCGTCGGTGAAGGCACAGCCGCCGGTAAACAGTTCAAAGTTTTTATCGCGGCGGTTTCTCCGTTCAAATCGGGAACCGACGATATCGCCGATGATCGCGCCGAGCATAAAAGGTCTGTTCTTTCGTTTTTCCGGGAGAGAAACGGTTTTTACCCAAGTCAAAATATAGTATTCCCGAACACCGGGCGATGTCAAGAATGTTTCGCCGAGGTTTTCAGCCGTCGGGCGAA
>CADBTE010000282.1 GCA_902797455.1 uncultured Planctomycetota bacterium
CCCCCGCCGCGGCGGGGGTGCTTCTGTTATCGTAAGAATATATACCGCTGCTCTCAGACCACGCCGTGGGCCTTTTCCCAGGCGAGGATGGCGTCCTCTTTTTGGAGGGTCAGGCCGATGTCGTCCAGCCCGTTGAGGAGGCAGTTGCGGCGGAACTCATCCAGTTCGAACGGCAGTTCCAGGCCGCCGTCGTCGGTGATGAGCATCTTCTCCAGATCAACCGTCAGCTTCCAGCCGGGTACGGCGGCGGCGCGGGCAAAGAGTTTCTCGATCGTCTCTTCGGGGAAACGGATCAGCAAAATCCCGTTCTTGAAGCTGTTGCTGTAGAAGATATCGGCGAAACTCGACGCGATCACGACGCGGAAACCGTAGTCGGCAATCGCCCAGGGGGCGTGCTCGCGCGAGGAACCGCAGCCGAAGTTGCGGCGGGCCAGGAGGATGGTCGCCCCTCTGTACTCGGGACGGTTCAGTTCAAATTCGGGGTTGTCGGAACCGTCGTCGAGATAGCGCCAGTCGTAGAAGAGGAACTGACCGAAACCGCTGCGCTCGATCCGCTTGAGGAACTGCTTCGGGACGAGCTGATCGGTATCGACATCGCTGCGGTCCATCGGGACCACCAGGCCGGTATGCTGGGTGAAAGGTTTCATTGTGCTGTTATATCCTTATATCGCTTATCGCTTGAAGTGTGCTTTGAAGGTACTTTCTTTTGACCGAAACCTCGCGGCGCGCGGCTTAGTTGAACTTCCACTGGCGCACGTCGACGAAATGACCGGCCACAGCCGCGGCCGCGGCCATGGCGGGAGAAACCAGGTGGGTGCGCCCCCCCTTTCCCATTCGTCCCTCGAAATTCCGGTTGCTCGTCCCCGCGCAGCGTTCCCGGGGGGCAAGCCGATCGGGATTCATCGCCAGACACATCGAGCAGCCCGGGTCGCGCCACTGGAACCCCGCCTCGATGAAGATCTTGTCGAGTCCCTCGGCCTCGGCCATACGCTTGACCATACCGCTTCCCGGAACCGCCAGAGCGCGAACACCTTCGGCAATCTTATAACCTTTGAGCACCGCGGCGGCGGCGCGGAAATCCTCGATGCGGCCGTTCGTGCACGAACCGATGAAAACCGTGTCGAGCGGAATCGACGTGATCGGCGTCCCGGCGGTGAGCCCCATATAGGCCAGCGCGGCGGCGGCCATTTTCTTTTCGTCCGGGTCGGCAAACTCCTCCGGCGAGGGGACGCAGCCGGTGATCGGGGCGACCTGACCGGGATTCGTTCCCCAGGTCACCATCGGAACCACGTCCGAAGCGTGGAAGAAATAGGTCTTGTCATAGACCGCGTCCGGATCGGAGACGATCGCCTTCCACTGTGAGACGGCCTCCTCAAAGGCGGCCCCCTGAGGGACCTGCTCCAACCCTTTCAGATAAGCGAACGTCACTTCATCAGGGGCGATCATCGCCGAACGGGCGCCCATCTCGATCCCCATATTGCAGACGGTCATCCGTCCTTCCATCGTCAGCGAGCGGAACGCCTCGCCGGTGAACTCCACGGCGTACCCAGCGCACCCGGCGGTGGTCAGCTTTCCGATGATGCAGAGGATCAGGTCTTTCGCGGTGACCCCCCGCGACAGCCGCCCGTCGCAGTCGATCCGCATCGTGCGGCTGCGCTTCTGGCGGATCGTCTGAGTCGCCAGGACATGCTCCACCTCGCTGGTACCGATGCCGAAGGCCAGCGCGCCGAAGGCGCCGTGGGTGGCGGTGTGGGAGTCACCGCAGACGATCGTCATTCCGGGACGAGAATAGCCGTGCTCCGGCCCCACCACATGAATCACCCCCTGATCGGGGTCGTCGATGTCGTAGAGCTTCACGCCGAACTGTCGGCAGTTGTCGCGCAGCGTCTCGATCTGCTTTTTGGAGATCGGATCGGCGATCGGCTGATCGCGGTGCTCGGTCGGAACGTTGTGGTCCGAGACCGCCATCACCTTCTCGGGACGGCGAACCTTTCGGCCGGCCAGCCGAAGCCCCTCGAACGCCTGGGGACTGGTCACCTCGTGACAGAACTGCTGATCGATGTAGAGAATGACATCCCCCGAGGGTTCCTCGGAGACAATGTGATTCTCAAAGATTTTTTCATACATTGTTTTCGGAGCTGTCATTCACTCACCGTTCTTGTTATACGGGCCAAAGTTACAGGGGCCGAAAGAGGGCAGTTTCTCACCGCCGGCACGGGTCCGTTTTTCGATCCGTCGCCGCCGGTTTATTCTACCCCGGAGGGGTGTTTTGTAAAGCAATTGATCGATCGGGAAATCAGCGCGAGAACCAATACCGCCGCGGCCGTCAGGATAGAAACGATCCCCCCGGCGTAGAGGAGTGTCGGCCGATAGGTCATCTCGATCTCCCACGAGCCGGCGGGAAGATCGACACGGCGCAGAAAACCGCAGCAGGGGCGAATATCAACAAAGCGTGTCTGCGTTCGGTCGGGGCGGTCGTCCACGATCGGCGTGACGCCGCAGCGCCATCCGGGCCAGTACTGCTCGCAGACCGTCAAGTAACCGGGATCGGTCAGTTCCGCGCGGATGGTCAGTTTCTCGTTTTGATAGTCAACAAACCGGGCGGATTCCCCCTCAGGCGTGGGACAGCGGTGACGTTCCTGCAGTTCCAGCGCCGGGGGAAGCCCCTCAAATTCCCGATGAAAGATCCGCAGCCGACCGTCCCGGAGGCGCGCCTGCCATACCGCTGTCTCGATCGGCCAGGGGAGCGTTCCTTCCACCGGTGAGGACGACACCAACGACGCGCCGGAGGAGCTTAACGCTCCCCCGTCGGGGAAGAGAAACAATCGGCAGTCCAGAAACGAAAGAACGTCGTACCACGGCTGCTGATGCTGGGAGAACATACAGAGGAATTCGTCGTACGGGCCGCTGCGCATCGACGACTCGTTATCGATGTTGGCAAAATGATCGCGCCCGGGGAACAGCCCCGAGAGCGTCTCCCTTTGCCAAAGGGCCGCTTCCTCGAGACGATGATCCGAGGCATTTAGGCCAAAAGCGCGCATCGGATAGGCCCCCAGCACCCGAAAAAACCGCACCGGGGGTTCCCCCCGCGAGCCCTTAACCGAAGAGATGGCGGTGGACTGATTCAGGGAACTATCGGGGATCGAGACAACTTGCCACCTGTTGGCCAGAAAAAGATCGAGCGCCAACAAAGCGACCGCGGCCATATCAAAGGCCCGTGAAGAGAGCAAAACTCCCCCGCCGGCACGACGCCGCTTAAGCTGATAGATTTCAAACAAAGAAAGGAAAACCGCGGCCGACAGCGCGCTCCACGCGCAGCAGCGTGCCGCCGCGTCGATATTGAAGGGCCCGAAGAGGGAATAATAGGCCGCCTCGGACGGACGCGGAAGAGAAACAAAGTTATTCCAAAGCCACTTTCCGGCGGGGGAGAAAAACAGAACCGCGATCAGAATACTCAGGAACAACAGCCCCCGGCGCGCAAACGCGGCGCCGCGGCGCCGCGGCGCCGCGGAACTTTTGAAGCCGTCGTATCCGATCACCGACAGGGCGCAGAGGAAAAATGCCGCCTCGGTCATCAATTTCGCGGGAAAGCGAAACGAGACGAAGCCGGGCAAAAGCTGAGTCATCAGCCAGTAGACCCCGCCGACCGGGTCACCGCTTTGAACGGTATCCGAGGTCGAACCGGTCAGGAGTTCCACCAGCCAAAGCGGCCCGAAAGCCCCCAGGGAGCCGAGAATCAGGAGGATCGCTCCCCAGGAAAAAAAGATCCGCCGGGTACTTTCCCGGGGAGGTTCCCCCGCGCGGCGGCGAAACCCAACGGCGAGTGCCGCGGCCAGGAAGGCGAAAATCCCAAAGTAGAGCGAGGGGATCCAGTTGTCCATTTTGAAATCCCACGCCTGAGCCCACGAACCGTTGAACTTGGAAGACTTCCCCCCGATGTTCGGCCAGAAAAAGGTGAGCATTTCCCAGGGGGGAACGGAGAAATGATACGTCGTCCCCACGCGTGTGGAAGGGTTTTCGACGCCATCGCACAAAAGAGCGCTCGACCAAAGGTTGGAGCGGACCGCCTGCGGCGCGCGGGCCAATTCCCAGACCGTTATAGGTTCGGTCTGTCCCGAACGGTTGGAGAGACGGGACATCTCCCAGGTGGGGAGAAATTGGACCATCGACAATAAGACGGCCAAAACCACCGAAAAACCAAGATAGAGGATCGGCTTAATTAGGTTCGAATAGGTCGTCCCGCCGCCCGTTTTCTTTGAGGGCGCTTCCGGCGTCGAAGGGATTCGATCTTTTGACCTCCTGCGCCGGGCGGCCGGTACGGTCTCCCCCGCGTTACCAGGTCGGGGAAGGGACGCTTCGCGGCCGGGAACTTCACCGCGCCAGTGGAAAAGAGAATACCCCGCCAGCGCGACGAGCGCCAAATAGAGCGCCTCGGGCTCCCCGCCGAGGAAAACCAGCGCCATCGCCAATGAGGCCCGGACGGCGCATCCGACCCGGGGACGATCGATCAACGCCATCCCCGAACCGATGATCGCGGGGAACCAGGCGGCCCCGACAAGGTAGATGACGTTGCTGTATTGAAACAGCACCGCCCCGCCGAAGGTGTACGCCAGCGCCCCAAAGATCGACGCCCCGCGCGATCCAAATCTCCGCGCGAAACGGTAAAACGTCAAATAGGCCACCACGTAGTGGGCCAGGATGTACCACTTCAGACAGTGAGCATAGGTCACCGAGGGGATCAGCATCGCCAGAAAGATCAGTTTCCCCGGATAAAAAAAGGCGCAGACCGGATTGGCGATCATCGGCTGGCCGAGATTTAGCGCGGGATCCCAATAGGGGATTCTCCCGCTGGCCAGCGCCTCGGCCAGCTCCTCGTAGAGGGGATAGTAAAAATGGACGGCGTCACGATATCCGAACGACCGTGACGCGAAGATCACAGAAGAGAACATCACCGCCAGCAGCAGCGCCAAGGGGAGGAGAACCGATAGATACCTGCGG
>CADBTE010000283.1 GCA_902797455.1 uncultured Planctomycetota bacterium
AAGACGCTCCTCCAGGGCCCGATCCACATCGGTGTGAATCTGCTGATAGACCCCCGCCATCAGTTCGGGCCGGTTTTGCGGCTTGAGCGAAGCGGAGACCGAACGGTTATGTTTTCTGTAAAAAATTACATCTTTGTTAAAAAAACAGATCTCCCCCAAACACAGGGAGCGATAAAAGACCAGCGCCTCTTGATAGGCGCCGCGGTTCGGCGCCGGAGGAGCGAACCGGCTGATCACCTCACGCCGGAAGGCCGATGCCGGACCGCCGGACCACCCGAAACGCCCGGCGAAATAGTCACTTCGGGTGAACCGCCGAACCTCCGTGCCCCGGCCGGCGGAGGAGGGACCGATCACCTCGCCCGCCTCGTTGATCGGGGTGTAGGCAAACGACGCGTAGACACACTCGGGATACTCGAGAAAGGCGTCGGCCACCGTCTGAATGTAACCGGGCCGCGCGATATCGTCCCCGCCGTGAAAGACGATGATGTCCCCATGCGCCAGATTCCGAGTCACATAATCGAAATGGCCGAGAATGCCGAGGTTCGTCGGGTTTTGGTTCAAAACGACGGTGTGAGGGCCCCGGTACTCGGAAGCGGCGCGGCGCATTACCTCAAAGGTCTGATCGGGGGAACGGTCGTCGGAAAGGATAATCTCCAGTTCCCCCCCGTACCGCTGGGCCAAAAGCGGCTCGATCGCCTGCTGTACATACTTCTCTTCGTTGTAGGCGGCCAAAAGAACCGTCACGCGGGGGTACGCGCCGGGGGAACGCCGCGCGCCGTCGGTGGTCTCACTCATAAGAAGTCCCCTTCCCGGTATAAGGCCTTTTGGGCCGATCTTTTGTGCCGGCGTTTCGGCCGACACGTCCGCGCCCCGGCGCGGAGCGAATCAAATGAAATTGCAATCGGAATCACGCAGCAGCGGGGCCCGCTGATCTTTGTCCGAGAGAATGGGACGGTCGACCGGCCACTCAATCCCGATCTGCGGATCGTCGTAACGGATCGAACGGTCGCACTCGGGGGAATAGAACTCATCGACGAGATATTCCAACTCGGTGTTATCCTCCAGCGCCGCCATCCCGTGAGCGAATCCCTTGGGGATATAAACCAGCCGCGGATGATCGGCGCGAAGATCGATCCGGACCGATTTGAGATAATTCGGGGAACTCTTGCGCAGGTCGACGACAAAGTCGGCGATCGAGCCGCGAAGGACACGAACCAGCTTCGTCTGCGCCATCGGAATCTGCTGGAAATGGAGCCCGCGAACGGTCCCCTTCTTGAGCGAAATGGAATGGTTCACCTGGAGCACTTCCATCTCGATTCCGCACTGTTTCAGCGCCCGGCGCGAAAAGCTCTCGTAGAAACTGCCGCGGTTATCCGCGAAGACACGCGGCACCAGAATGACAACTCCGTCCAGATCGGTTTTGATAACGTCCAATTGTTGATAACTCCCGCGTTTTATCGCCGCCACTGCTCATCCAAGAGAGATTGCGCCAGGGACTGCCCCCAATGAGGAATCGTCAGCCCAAACTCCCGCTTGATTTTACTCTTATCGAGGACGGAATAAAAGGGACGTTTGGCGGCTGTTTTATACTCCTCGCTGGAACAGGGGACGACCGGACAGGAAATGTTTTGCAGACGAAGAATCTCCAGCGCGAAGTCGTACCAAGAGCAGACCCCCTCGTTGGTATAGTGATAGATCCCTTTCATCCCCGGTTTAAGCCGGGGGAGAATCGCGGCGACCGCCCCGGCCAAATCGCGCGCGTTGGTCGGCGTTCCCACCTGATCGCAGACGACACGCAGCTGCGCACGCTCTTTCCCAAGATGGGTGATGGTGCGGACAAAATTCTTCCCGAAAGGGGAGTAGAGCCAGGCCGTTCGAATCACCACCGCCGTCTCGGCCAAAGAAAGAACCGACTGCTCACCGGCGAGCTTGGTGCGGCCGTAGACCGACACCGGGTTGGTCGCCGCGCTCTCGCCATAGGGAGAACAGCCATGCCCGTCAAAGACGTAGTCGGTCGAGATATGAATCATCGGCACCCCTAAACGGGCAAGATTCTCGGGACCGAGGTGATTCACCTTCCCGGCCGCCTCGGGTTCGGTCTCGGCGCGGTCGACCGCCGTATAAGCGGCGCAGTTGACGATCGCCTCGACCGAATCGAGCGTCTCGAACCATTTCTTAAGCGCGTCGGCGTCGGTGATATCCACTTCGGGAAGATCGACCCCAAGGGCTCGATCCCCGAGCAGACGAGTTAATTCCGTTCCCAGCTGACCGCGGCACCCGGTGATGACAATCATGGCGTTTCCTCTGCGATAGGTTCTTTATACCAAAGAACAATCGAATTACTTTTCCTCAAAAAACTCATCCCCCGCCGATTCGGGTTTTTCCTCCGATGGGCGGGGAATCGCCGAGGAGGTGATCAGCGTTAAATGAAGCTTTCGTCCCGTTTCGTCGGCGCGGACCAGGACAAAACCGAGCGGTTCCTGAATTCCGCCCGGGTAGGAGGTCGCGGGAAAGGAGACGGAACGAAAACCGTCGCTGGAAATATCGGTCCGCCAGCGGTGGATATGACCGTGCCAATACTCGATAAACATCGGGGAATCCAGAAGAATGTTCCGAACTCCGATATCGTAGAAAAACAGCGGATGGTGCGAGGCGACACAGTAGGGACGATTCGTTCGGTCGTGCTGCTCGACCTGCTTTTTGAGCCACAAAAGGGAGGCGCGGTTGAGATAGCCGTCCCCGGGATTATCCTGATCGATCGGCTCTTCGATCGGCTGGTGAGAATCGAGCAGTAAAATATCGTATTCGGGCATCTCGATGATGCGAACCATTCGGTTGGGGACCGGCTCGGGATCGAGACGCTTTTCGGGAAAGACTTTTAAGAATGTCAGCAGGTCGTCGTGATTCCCCATCGTCGCCTGCCAGGGAATCCCCGCGGCGGTGAGAATATCAAGCGATTTTTTGGCCATCTGGTAATTATCGACCGAACCGATCTGAAAGGCGATGTCACCGAGAATCACAACCATCGCCGGATGCGGGTTCATCGAGGCGATCTGCTCACAGATCCAGCGCAGCCGCTGTTCCTTGCCGGAGAAGTTCTTTCCCGCGAAAGCCATTCCCCTGCGGAGCATGTTCTTCATCGAGTAGTCGTAGTAGAACTGAAAACCGAAGGGGAGAAGGTCCCTCCCCTGGTGAATATCACTGAGAACCACCAAGAGATGTTCATCAACAGGAACCTCGGCCGAAATCCGGCCGAACGCGGGGACAAAAAACAACACCGCCGAAAGCACGCGCAAAAACGCGCTTCGGAATCGCCGATCTCGGTGCGTGTGCGTCGTCATAAACCCTGTCAAAAATAGAAGCGAAAAACAACAAACCTTCTCTCCGCCCACTTTAGCGGAGAGAAGGTTTGCCCTCCTTTAAATTAAAGGAGAAATTACAGACGCACAGGAATCCCCTTCTCTTTGAGGAACTCCTTCATCTGGCGGATCGTGAACGTCCCGAAGTGAGCGATCGAAGCGACCAAAAGGGCATCGGCGTGACCCTCGACGACCCCCGCGTAGAGGTCTTCCAAAGAACCGGCCCCGCCGGAGGCAATCACCGGAAGCTTCACCGCGTCGGCGATGGCCCGGGTCATCGGCAGATCGTAGCCGGTCTGCATCCCGTCGGCATCCATACTCGTCGGCAGAATGGCGCCGGCGCCGAGGGACTCGCAGCGCTTGGCCCACTCGACCGCGTCGATCCCAGCCCCCTCGGTGCCGCCGTTGATCATCACCTCGAAGCCGCTGGGAAGAGTCGCCGACTGACGGGTGTCAATGGCGACGGTGATTCGGTCGGAACCGAACCGCTTGGCGGCTTCCTCAATCAATTCGGGGCGGCGAACCGCGGCGGTATTGATCGAAAGACGGGAAACACCGGCATCGAGCATCTCTTGGATGTCGTCGACCGTGCGGATTCCTCCGCCGACGGTAAGCGGAACCGAGATCGCGGCGACCGTCCGCTTGACCGCGTCGATCAAGGTCTTGCGCCCCTCGACGGTCGCGGTGATATCGAGGAACGCCAGCTCATCGGCACCAGCGTCGCAGTAGGCCTTGGCGTTTTCGGCGGGATCGCCAATCTCTTTGAGATTGACAAAGTTGACCCCTTTCACGAGGCGTCCATCCTTCACATCGAGACACGGAATGATTCTTCTGTAATCCATCGTTCCTCCTTCTTTACTGTTTTGTTGGATGCGTACTGGTGATTGATTGACGAACTATTGTTACAAACGTAACTATCCGAGTTTTTCTTCTATCCACGCCGCCGCGGCCCTGAGGGTCTCGCCGATCCCCGCGGGATTCTTGCCGCCGGCCTGCGCCATATCGGGACGGCCGCCGCCCCCGCCTTGGATCGGCTTGGAGATCGCTTTGATCCAGTCGACCGAGGAAAGTTTCTTCGCCACGAGGTCTTTCGACAGCGCGGCCAGAAGGATCACTTTGCCTTCGTCGGTCTTGCTGGCCAGGACCACCGCGCAGGGAGACGCCTTCGAGCGAATCTTGTCGATCGCCTCGCGAAGAATGCCTGGGTCCTGATTCTCCAGCGCGGCGGTGATCACGTTCACGTCACCGACCCGCTTGGCACCCTCGATGAGGGAATCGACCGAAAGCCCCTCCCTGCGGGCGGCGGTCTCAAGCTGCTTGCGAAGCTTCTTGCCGTTTTCGATCAGCGTATTGACCCGCGCGGGGATATCGGCCGGTGAAACCTTCAAGGTCCCGGCCAGCTGACCGACCAGCCGGTCGAGCTGCTGGACACGGTCGACCGCGGCCATCCCCGTCAAAGCGGTGATGCGCCGGGTTCCGGCCGAGACCGACTCCTCGGCGATGATCTTGCACATTCCGACCTTGCCGGTATTTTTCAGGTGGGTTCCGCCGCACAGTTCTTTGGAATCCCCCATCACGACCACACGGACCAGGTCGGGGTACTTCTCGCCGAAGAGCATCATCGCGCCGAGTTCGCGCGCTTTGTCGATCGGCAGAACGTGGGTCACGACCGGATGATCGGCGAGGATCATCGCGTTGACGTCCCGCTCGATCGCCATGAGCGTCTCGTGATCGATCGCCTTGTTGTGCGTGAAGTCGAACCGAAGGATATCGCAGTCGACCTTCGACCCCTGCTGCTCGGCGTGGCCGCCGAGGTGCTTGCGCAGCGCCGCGTGAAGAAGGTGCGTGGCCGAGTGGGCGCGGCTGGTTCCGGCGCGGCGCTCGGCGTCGACTTCGGCGCGGACGACGTCGCCGGTTTTGACCGTACCTTCGGTGAGCTTGCCGCAATGGACGATATATTCACCATCGTACCGGGCGGCCGATACGGCGAACCGGAACTTCTCGCAGCAGAGCGTCCCGATATCGCCGACCTGCCCCCCCTTCTCGGCGTAGAACGGGGTCTTGTCGAGCAGGATGGTGACCTCATCGGCGGTGCCGTCGGCCGAATCGACCAAAGCGCCGCCGCGCAGAATCGCCAGAACGCGGGCGTCGTCGACGCGAAGCGTCTGGTAGCCGAGGAATTCCGGCGGGTTGTTCGCCTTTTTGACCGCGTCGAGCGGGTCGTCCTTGAACAGAAGGTTCTTCTCGCCGGTTCCGGAGATCTCTCCGTGGCGGGCCATCTCTTTCTTGAAGCCGTCCCAATCGAAGCCGAAATTCTCTTCCGCGGCCATCGTCTCGAACAGTTCCGGCGGGAAACCGTAGGTCTGGTACATTTCGAAGGCATCGGCGCCGGAGATGACCTTCCCGCCATGGGATTTGGTCGAACGGAAGACATTCTCGATGCGCCCCAGGCCGGCGTCGATAGTGCCGAGGAAGTGAGTCTCCTCACCGGTGATGATCTCTTGAACACGCTCGATCGTCTCGGAGAGTTCCGGGTACGGCGTCTTCATCAAATCGGCGACCACCGGAACCAAATGGGCCAGGAATGGCTTGTCCATCCCCATTTGAACCCCGTCGAGAACCGCGCGGCGCAGAAGCCGGCGAATGACGTACTTCTCTTCTTTGTTCCCCGGGTAGACGTTCTCGTGAATGGCGAACGTGCAGGCGCGAATGTGGTCGGCGATACGGCGCAGACGGCGGCCGTCCTCGTTGGCCAGGTCGTTCTCGTCGTACTTTCGGCCGCAGACTTCGGCGGCCGCCAGAACCAGCGGCTTGAGGAT
>CADBTE010000284.1 GCA_902797455.1 uncultured Planctomycetota bacterium
GAGGAACCAACCGAATGGCTGAGAATTTTCCGGGGTTCTCTTTTGCGCGTCGTCGAGTTTATACTTCCCGTTCTGCTCGATGGTCAGATCAAAACAATACCGGTTATTCTCCCCCCGCACCGTGTCTTTGATTTCATTGTCAAAACAGTTGTGGGAGCGGCTCAGACGATAGACGCGGTGATAGCGGTAGTCGCAATTCATCGTGTGTCCCGATATCGGGAACCGAACGTCAATCGTCGCCGAATACCCCCGGCCGTAAGCGTCGATGAGCTGTTTCCAACCCTCGAACACCTGATCGAAAAACTTCTCATCGACCGGCGCGGAGGCACCGTCATTGGCCCCGTCGTCGGCGCGGGCAATGGCAAGAGACAAACAACACGCCGCGGCGGCGGCAAGATAGATCTTCACAAGCAATCTCATCGGAAAAAAGCCTCCCAAAAAAAAGTTCGAACCGCGGCAAAAGCCCGCCGGGAGCGCAAGGCGTCTCGGCGGGCTCTTCGCGAAACGAAAACGGCCTCCGGTTACAAGCCGAGGATCTTCACGTTCTTGTAGTACGCCGGGGCCTCGCCGTTGTGCAGCCCCTGGATGCCGATAAAGCCGTTGTTCTCCAGGTCGGCCGGGGCGCGCTCGCGCAGCCAAGGTTTAGTCTCGCTGCCGTCGGCGTTGATCACCTTGTCGGTGTAGAGCCCCTTGTCCATGAGCGTCACCAGTTCGCCGTTGAGGATCACGAAGATCCAGTCCCCCTGGCAGGCGATCGACATGTGGTTCCACTGGTCGGCCTTGTTCATCGAGTTGTAGAGAACCGGGGTCTTGCCGTAGATGGCGCCGCAGCTGGTGAAGCTGCACGGCTTATCGGCGGTATCCTCGATCTGAACCTCCAGGGCGTTCGGAATCCAGTTCGCCTTGTCCGAGGCCTTGATCACGATGCCGCTGTTCGCCGTCGGGGCGCAGACGAAATCGAAGTCCAGCACAAAGTTCTCGTACTTGTCTTTCGACCAGATGGCGTCGTCCTTATTGGAAATGAGCATCCCGTCTTTGATCGACCAGACGTTATTATCGCAGTCGGCGTTTGACAGGTCCTCGCCGAACAAAAGCCCCCAGCCGCTCTTGGCGGTGTCGGGGGCGAAGTTCTTCACCTTCTTGATCACGGCGTTGCGGTACCGAACCGGTTCGCCGTGGTGCAGCCCCTGCAGACCGATAAAGCCGTACGGCTCGGCCGAGGCGAGAGAATGACCGTGGAATTTTTCTTCAATGTCGGTGCCGGCCGGCGACTTCTCGCGGTCGGTCCAGGCGGCGGTGTTGATGGTGTTGACCAGCTCGTCGTTGAGCCAGACTTTGACCCAGCAGCCGACCCGCTGAATACGCATTTTATTCCACTGGTTCGCCTTCTTCGAGGCGTTCTTGGTCGGCCCCTGATAGCCGTAGAACGAGGCGCAGGAGTGGTAGTCGGGCTGGCAGCCGTAATCTTCCAGAAGCTGAATCTCGATGGTGTTCGGAATCCAGTTGTCTTTGTCGGTGCAGCTGAACAGGAATCCGGCGTTGGCGTGGGGCGACATTTTGAACTCGAAGGTGCAGTCGAACGAACCGATCTTCTCGCTCGTCCAGATCGCTTTGTCTTCATTGGCGCCGAACTCGCCGTCGGAGGCCATCGACCAGACCCCCTCGGGGGCGTCGGCGTCACAGAGGTTATCGCCGAAGAGCGGCTCTTCCGGAATCTGCGAGAAGATCCATTCCACCAGCGGCGAACCGGTGGGATCCGACATCGCGCCGTCGCC
This sequence comes from uncultured Planctomycetota bacterium, assembly GCA_902797455.1. GTDB lineage: Bacteria > Planctomycetota > Planctomycetia > Pirellulales > Thermoguttaceae > RUG695. The sequence continues at coordinate 1,776 of CADBTE010000284.1, forward strand.
GGCCAACAGCGCCGAAGCGCCGAAACAAAGCGCGGCGGCGAAAGTCAGAGCAAAAATCGACAGAGTGTTTTTCATGGTTTATTCTTGTGTGGGTTAATGGTGTTTATAAAGGGCGGGGAAACAGTTTTTGCGCGCCGGGCGTGTTCAAAAAGGAACCGCCCCAGCGCGCAAAACCGAACCTCTCAAGCAAAGAACCAATGGCGGCGAAGAGCCGAACGTTACTTCGTGAACTCCATCAGCTCCACGGCGTAGCCGTCGGCCTCGATGAAGGCGCACATGAGGTTTTCGCCCCCCTGGAACGGCTCGCAGATCACTTTTTGCCCCTTCATCGCCTCGGCGAGACTGTCGACCTCGTAGGCGACGTGAGCGGTCGTCTTAATAACCTCCGGGAACGGGGAGCCCTCCTCAAAATAGAGCCATTCGCACTTGAACGGGTCTTTCGAGAAGTCGCTGAGCCACAGCTTCAGCGCCTCGGCGTGAATCGGGGTGCGCGATTTGTCTTGGGTGGGGATGCCGAAATGATTGAATTTCATAGTGGTTTTCTCCTTCTTTGAAGAGAGGGCCGACATCGGCCGACACTCCATCAGCCGACGCTGGCGGCGATCTTCTTATTGGTGAAGTTCAGGCCGTTGCCGCTGTGCCAGCAGGCGTATTCGGTGACGATCGCCCCCTGGCTGCCCCCCATCATGAAGTGGGGCTCGCCGATGGCCGAGAGGACGTCGCGGTCGCCGACGTTCATCTCTTTGAAGTTGAAGCAGGTGATCGCGTTGTCGTCGAGCTGGCTCTTCGGAAGCATCGCCAGGACCGACGGCTTCTTCTCGCCGCCGTGGCTGAAGTTAAAGATGCTGCCGTGGCGAACCTGCCACGACTCGTGCTTGGCCGGCATGTCATCGGCGGCCAGGTGGAAGTGCTCGGCGATCATCTGACCGGGGAGGAGGTAAATGTCATGGCCGAAATAACGGAACTCTTTGTTGTTGAACCAGATGACCCCGCCCATGCCGACGTGCTCGAAGTCGCCCAGACCGAAGTCGAGAACCCAGAACTCCGGATTCCCCTTCATGTAGTCGGTCAGCGAGTAGCCGAACCCCTCGAACAGTTCGTAGTAGGCCTGGAAGGCAACGTCTTCCTGGAAAACACCGTCTTTGTAGAAATCCGCGTTCGTGTACTTTTTCATCTTAGCCCTTTCTTTGCAGCACGCGGCCCCGGCGGGGGCGCTTTGTTCGGTCGTTTCGGCGTTCGTCCGCCCCGTGCCGACGACGGCCGAGGCCGCCGCGGCTAAAGCCGAGCCGGAAACCATTTTCATTAAATCACGTCGATTCACTTTGATCACCTCGAGTTCTTTGAAACAGGGAAATGTTTGATTATTTCCTTCCACTTAAGGCATTACGTTAAATTATAGCCAAGGGGCTCGGTGAAATTCAATCCCCTGAGCCGGATTTTTGCTTTTTTCGCCGCTTTTCGGCGAAAACACGGAATATCTCCCGCTCCCCGGCGGCGCTCAGCGTCCCGAAATAAAGCGGAATCGACACGACGATCGCCGCGGCGATCATCGCCGCCGTTCGCGTCTGGGGACCCAGCGGCAGACGCGGGCCGAGCGTGTCGAAACCGAACCGCACCGCGGCCAGCGCGGCGCTCATGAGCGCCGCCGCCGAAAGAACCTTCAGCAGCGCCGTGCCGAGGGCGCGGTAGAGCGTCTTGGGGAGGGGGCCGCCGGTCTTCAGCCAGCGGGCCAGAAGATAGGTCTGAAGCGCGGTGGCGGCCAGCACGGCGCCGATCAGCGCGCCGCCGGACGGACGGCCGGCCGCGGCAAGGCCCGCCGCCAAGGCCAAAAAGAACACGGTGGACAGCCAGCCGGCGCGGATCGGGCGGCGGTGATCCCCCAGGGCGTAGAAGGTCCGGATCAGGATCGGCTGAATGCAGAACAGCGGCACTCCCAGGGCGAAGAGACGAACCAAAAGCGCCGTGACCGACGCGTCGGCGTCGGTGAAGCCGCCGCGCTTGAACAGAAGCTCGGTCAGCGGGGCGCTCAGCAGGCACAGCCCCGCGGCGGCGGGGATCGACAGCGCCAGGACGGCCCGAAGCGCGGTGCGAAGGTCCTCGGCCAGGGCGTCGTAGCGCTTCTGCCCCACCCGCTGAACCAGCAGCGGATAAAAGGCGGTGCCGACCGCGACCCCGACCAGCCCCAGGGGGAACTCGTAGAGCCGCTCGGCGAAGTAGATCGCCGAGACCGCTCCGGCGTTGTCGACCGAACGGGCCAAATGGGGAAGGTGAACCGTCAGGGCGATCACCAGTGTCGCCAAGAGGGTATTGATCTGGATGAAGAGCAGGCCCAGCGCCGTGGGGAACATCGAACGAAAGACCGAGGTGA
>CADBTE010000285.1 GCA_902797455.1 uncultured Planctomycetota bacterium
GACCCCGAACGGCCCCGCCAAACAGATGCGACTCGGCGTCTACCGAAAGCTCCGGCTGGCGATCCGCCGGGCGATCTTCTCCAGCGAACCGCTGGCCGGCCGACAGATCGTCTTCCTCAAGGGAAACCGCTACGGTTTTCAGCTGCTACAGGATTACCTCTCGTACTATATGCGCTTCAGCAATATCCACGGCGGCGGGCTTTACATTTTGAAGAACCCGGGGATGTCGTTCGAAACAACCGACCTGACGAAAGATTTTCCGATGGGGCAGTTCGCCACGCCGAATCTTTCAAGCGACGCCAAGACGCTTTACTTCTCGTTCGCCGACTTCTCGAAAGTTATGGACCCCAACGCCCCGCGCCTCGACGCGGTCGATACGCTCCAAGGCGGCGATCCGGGCCTTCCCGACACCGATACCCAGCTGGGCCGTTTCCTCAAGGAACCCGAGGGGAAATTCCACCTATTTAAGATGAACCTTTCCGACGGTTCTTATCAGCAGCTCACCGAAGGGGTCTGGGACGACTTTTCCGGTGCCCCCCTGCCCGACGGCGGAGTTGTCTTCTGCTCGACCCGGCGCGGGAGCTTCGCCCGCTGCAACGGCAGCCACGAACCGATCTTCACGGCGACGCTTCACCGGCTCGATCCGGACGGGAGCATCAAGACCCTTTCGTGGCACGAGACGAACGAATGGACCCCGCAGGTGATGAACGACGGGCGGATCATCTATACCCGATGGGACTACGTCGACCGCGCCGCCTCGCGTTATCAGGGACTTTGGCTGACGAACCCCGACGGGACCGGTGCCGTCTCACTGTTTGGGAACTACACCGAGGATGTCTGCGTGGCGATCCAGCCGCGGGTGATCCCCGGCTCGAACAAGGTGATGTTCTTAGGCGCCGCGCACCATCTGGGAGTCGGCGGAACAATCGCCGTGCTCGACCCGTCGAAGGTCACCTACGATCCCCAGACCGGTTTCGATGATCTCGGAGCCATCGAGGTCTTTACGCCGGAAGTCCCCTTCCCCGAGACCCCGCAGATCGACGACCTCGGTCCGAACTGCGTCCCAACGCATTACTACTATTCCCCCTTCCCGCTGTCAGAGGACAGCTGCCTGACGGCGTACAGCCACGACCCGATGGGGGGCTATCTTCCCACCCACGGCGCGCTGACGCACGAGACCGTCCGGCACGGCCGAACGGGGGTCTACTACCGCGATAAGATCGGGAACCTCGAGCTTCTCTACGAGGATCCCCAGTTTGAGTGCCGTGACCCGCTTTTGATCGCCGAGGCGCCGCCAGCGCCGGTCATCGCGCCGCAGTCGGTCGACAGCGGTGAGGAGAACGCTGTCGGAACGTTCAGTTTGAGTAATGTCTACGAGTCGCTGCGCCCGATGCCGGAGGATCGTCCGATCAAAGAGCTGCGGATCTATCAGCTTCTGCCCAAGTACCCCACCCACACCGGCCACAGCCCGAAGATCGGCCACGACTTCGCCGGTTCGGCCCGCATGCTGCTGGGGACCGTCCCGGTCGAAAAAGACGGTTCGGCGCACTTCACCGCTCCGGCACGCAAGCCGCTCTACTTCCAGGCGGTCGACGAATCGGGCCGAGCCGTCCAGACGATGCACAGCGAGGTATATCTTCAGCCGGGCGAGAACCGCGGCTGCGTCGGCTGCCACGAGCAGGCGCAGACCACCGCCGACAATGTTCAGAAGAACCGGATCGCCTTCCTGCGCCCCGCCTCACAGATTACTCCCGGCCCGGCGGGGACACTGCCGTTTAACTACGTCCAGCTGATTCAGCCGATCCTCGACCGATCGTGTGTCGGTTGTCACGACGAAGGCGAAAACAGCCGCGCCCCGGCCCTGACGAACGACCCGAGCGGTTCCTTTTCGGTCTCGTACCAGAACCTGCGCCCCTATCTGCGCTGGTACGAATGGGCCGAATCGTCGATCCGCCGCACCTGTACCTTCCCCGGTGAAAGCGGCGCCGATGTCAGCCGCTTAAGCGGTATCCTCGAAGATGAGAACCACCGCGGTATTGATCTATCCGACACCGACCGCCGAAACATCTACCTGTGGCTCGACGCGAACGTTCCCTTCTACGGCTCGTACGACCCGGCCGAGCAGGCCAAACAGCGCGAGGGGAAGCAGATCGATCTGCCGCCGCTGCA
>CADBTE010000286.1 GCA_902797455.1 uncultured Planctomycetota bacterium
CTGCTGTCCGCGTAGCGTGGCTTCGCCGGAGGCGGCCGAAGAGCTGCCGGTCATGTTCTTGACGGCCTGCGCGATCGAGTGGAGCGTCCCCAGGGGAAGGGCGCTCTTGGGGGCGGTAAACGTCCAGCCGTTCATCCAGGCGGGTTTCTCCTCGGACGGCTGCGGCGCGCCGTATCGGTCGTCGCTGTCTTGCCGCGCCGGGTCCGAATAGGGCGCCTGGCTCGAGAGCGGCTCGCCGTAACCTTCGGAGGAAGAAGACGGTGCCTGTGATTGATACGGCCGCTCGGCGGCGGAGCGGAAGCTCTCGGCCGGCATCGCGGCCTCGGAAGGATACCCGCCATAGGAGACATCGCCCCCCCGTTGGGCGGCCATCGCCTGCTGCGCCTGGTAGTTCTCTTCGTAGACTTGAGATATCGGCTTGGCGCCGTGCGGCAGTTCCATCGTCCAGTGCGCCGGCGGCTTCGTCGCGACCGAGGTCTTTCCGATCCCGAGATCGCCGACTAAGTTCCGTTCCTTCTTCCAGTCGCCCGAGTAGACATCGGCGTAGTAGGCCTCTTCTTCTTTGGTCCGCGGCGCGTTGGCCGCGTATGGGTCATCGGCCGAGGGCCTCGAAAGCCCCCCCGTGCGGCAGGCGCCGAGTCCCAGGCAAAGTCCGAGACCGACCAAAATGACAACGGACCGTCTATCGTTTAGAAACAACCGGGGTCGAGCCATCCTTGCTCCCCTTCTTCATCATCGGGTCAAGATATTCGGGTCAGAATATTCAGTTTAAAGTATTTACAGATCAAAACGCGCGGGACACGCCGCCGCGTCACTGGCCGGCGGCGGCCGGATCCCTCGAGGGGAGAACAAAGGGAGGAAGGCCGAAGTAGAACGGCGACTGCGCGTTCGGCCCCTCGTCGGGGAGACGGCTTCCGACACGGATGATCGCCATCACCGTCCCTCGCGTCTCGGCCACCGCGACCGGAGACAGCCCCGTCGGAACCTCGATCGACAGTCCCTCGTCGCTGACCGACGAGTCGGCCGGCAGCGCGTCTTGGATACGTTCGAGGAAGACGACCCGGGTAACAAACTGCCCGTCCAGCGCGTACTCGAGGTCTTCCTGCGTCAGAAGAAGCTGGACGGGAAAGTCCAGCGCCTTCCCCTCCGGGGGAAAGGTCCGATTCAGGACCTCGACGGACGGAAACAGCTCGGCCCCCTCGTGAAAGGGAATATTGAAGATTTTAAACCGATAGGTCTCACCGGGACGCAGCGCGAATAAATCGGGCATCGACCGGTTCTCGACGAAGCCGTCTTCCGAGGCGATCGCCGCGATCGCTCCCTGAGGAAGAATGAATTTCATCGGCTGAAAATAGCCGTCCTTTTTTTGCGTCATCCGGGAGCCGGCCGCCGGCGAGCCGGCCGCTTCTCCTTCGCCGAGAAAGCGCTCCCCGGACGGCTGGGCAAAAACGGTACCCGCGAAGAGTACCAGCGCGAAAACTAACCATCCGCCGAGCTTGGAATGAATCCTCATCTTCCGGTTCCTGTCCTATAGATCCTATAGAAACGTCCCTTTGTAAATAAAACTCCGCCGGGACAATAGCAAATAAACAAGCCCTTGGGGAGACGTTTTTTTTGGTTTTGGGGGATTTTTAAAAAGTTTTTTCGCCCCCCTCCCTCCCGGGGCGGGGAGACAAAAACAGAAAACCGAGCAGAAGACAAGAAAAAAACTCGGGCACCTCTCCCCGCGGGGGGAAAGGCGCCCGGGCGTGTTGACGGGCCGATTCGCGGCCGTTTCGCGGCTAGTTGGCCGGAGCGGCTTCGGGAGCGGCCTCGGCAGCGGCCTCATCGGCGCCGGTGACGGCATCCTTGACGTCACTGGCCGCGTCGGTGACGGCGTCCTTGGCGTCACTGACGGCGTTACCGACGGCATCGGCAGCGTCACTGGCGGCGTTCTCGACCGCCGTCCCGACGTCCTCGGCAGTTTGAGCCAGGTCGGTCTTGGCTTGGTCCACGTCACCGGCCTTGACATCGGCCCCGACATTCTGGACGTCGGTTTCGATCTGCTGCTTATCCTGCGGCTTGCAGCCGAACGAGCAGCAGATCACGAAAAGGGCAACGAGCCCCAGGGCAAAGAACTTTTTCATGTTTTTTTCCTCACTTCAAAGGGTTCCTAAATGGTTCTTGCGGCCGCCGCGCCGGGCCGGGCAAAACGACCCGACAGGCGCAAACCGATCGAACCGACTCCATAACGGATATATTATTGAGCGGGGATAAAAAAAGCAATATCCACCCACCCCGTTTTTGATGAAATTTTCTATATGTTTTCCGACGGTTTTTTACCGCAAAAACAGCGATACCTCGTAGACCGCGAAACACAAAAGCAGAACCGCCCCCTCGCGGCGGGAAAGAACCCGGTCGGTGAAACACAGGTAACTTCCGAGCACCGCGGTGAGGATCATCATCGGCAGGTCGATATAAAACGCGTCGGAAGAGACCGGGATTCCCCCGGTCGTCAAAAGCGCCGTGACCCCGAGAATCGCCAGAATATTGAACGTATTGCTCCCGATGACGTTCCCGATCGCCAGATCGTTTTTCCCCGACCGGGCGGCCAAAATCGAAACGGTCAGCTCCGGCAGCGAGGTGCCGATCGCCACGACCGTCAGACCGATCACCCATTGCGAGACCTTCAGCAGGGTCGCGATCCGCACCGCGCCGTCGACAAAACGATCGGCGCCGTAAACGAGCATCGCCAGCCCCGCTCCCAGGAAAAGGAGCGAACGCAGCAGCGACAGAACCTTCGAACGGCTGTGCGCCGGCGCGGCTTGTTCGGCGCCAAACTGGCTGTGAATATCGTCGCTCTTCTGCGGGAAGTGTCCCGACTTCACCGAGACGACGGTCCAGATATAGTAACCGACGCACAGCGCCAATAGGATCGCCCCGCCCCAGCGCGGAATCGCCCGCGTCTGCTCGGCGTCCATCGGCGTCGAACCGGCCAAAAGCCATACCAGCGCCGAGACGGCGATCAAAAACGGGATCTCCATCTTCACCAGCCGGGCCGAGATGCCGACCGGGCGGATCAGCGCCGAGATGCCAAGTACCAGAAGGATATTGCAGATATTGCTCCCGACAACGTTCCCCAGGGCAATCGACGCGCGGGCGCTGTCGCCCGACAGTGCCGCCGTGAGGGAAACCGCCATCTCGGGAGCGCCGGTGCAGGCGGCGACGACCGTCAGACCGATGATCAGCGGGGGAACCTTGAGCAAAAGCGCCAGGCCGGTCGCGCCGCGGACAAAGATCTCTCCGCCGATGACCAGCAAAGCCCCGCCGGCCAAAAGCCAACCCAACGCAATCAAAAATTCCATAACGCTCTTCTCCGCGGTTAAAAGGGGATAATATGCCTCGCGCCGCTTCACTCATCGCGCCGCGTTAAACGAACCTCGGCCAGGGAGCGCAGAACCGCGCGGGCCTGGGACAGGTCGGCGAACTTGTTGTGCTCGGCGCGAACGGCAAAGCAGGCAGCGCCGGCGGCCGCCGCCGCGCGAACCCCCGCGGTGCTGTCCTCCAAGACGAGCATCTCGGCGGGGGAGACGCCAAATTTTTCGGCCGCCATCAGGTAGATCTGCGGGTCGGGCTTCCCCCGCGTGATCGATTCGCTCGTCAGAAGAAAGGCGAATCGATCGGCCAGGCCGGCTCGGCCGAGAACGGCGCTGACCAAACGCTGGGAACTGCTGGTGCAGACCCCCTTCGGGATCCCCGCACGCTCGATTCGCTCGAGCAGCTCAAGGAGCCCCGGCATCACGCGGAACCCGTCCTCGAGAAACTCGAGGAAAAGCGCCTCGGACTCGGCCTGAAGCTCTTCCCACGTCTCGGTGAAGCCGA
>CADBTE010000287.1 GCA_902797455.1 uncultured Planctomycetota bacterium
ACACAGATTTCAAAGGAGCAGCATTAAATGAAACCCAGAGTCATTTCTACAGTCCGTACCTCGTTGAATGTCAAGACGGCGAAAAACGCCAAGACGGCCAGCAAGTCCTCTAAGTTCGACCCGATCTGCCGTGCCGCGCGTCTGCCGCTGACCATCCAGCGCCGCACGGTCTACGAGGTTCTCTCGAAGATGAGGAACCACCCGACCGCCGATCAGGTTTACATCGAAGCGCGAAAGGTCCTGCCGAGTCTGTCTCGCACGAGCGTCTTCCGCATCCTCGACATCCTCGCTCAGCGCAAGCTCATCCAGCGTGTCGTCACGCCGAACAGCACCGCCCGCTACGAGGCAAAAATGGCTCCCCACTCCCACACCATCTGCTCGCAGTGCGGTCTGGTGACCGACTGGGACGGTTATAAACGGCTCCCCGTCCCGAAGGACGCCCCCAAGAAATTCCACAGCACCGATGTCACCGCCACCATTCTCGGGCTTTGCGACAAGTGCTACGTTCAGAACAAGAAGGCCGGCATCTTCTAACGAATAATCCGCGCAACCGGCTTGTTCGGCACAGAACAAAAAACCTCCCTGTCCCGGGAGGTTTTTCTTTTTTGTCTTTCCTTCTGCCTTGATGAAAGACTAATCCGGAATAAAACATCTGATATACACCGCAAACATCAGGTGTCGCAGCGTAGAGAATCATAGCGCGGGAGAATCGCGGGCGGGGAATGTTTCCCCTAAATCCCCGTTTTCGTGAACCGATTATTGAAAGACGGTCGGAAGAATGAATAGGGTTGTTGTCACTGGTCTGGGAGCGATCAGCTCCATCGGGTCCGGCGCCGAATCGTTCTGGCAGTCGCTGCGCCTCGGACGCTGTGGCATTAAAGCGATCGATTCCTTCGATGTCTCGATGCTGCCGTGCCGCATCGCCGCCGATATCCGCGACTTCCGTCCCGAAGAGCACTTTGATCGCCGAACAACGCTGCGCATGGCCCGTTTCACGCAGTTCGCGGTCGCCGCCGCCCGTCAGGCGTGGAAAATGTCCGCCCTTCCCGATCGGCTCCCCAACCCCTGCCGGGGTGCCGTTATTTTAGGGGCCGGAATCGGCGGGCTCGACGTCTATCAAGAGTCTCAGCGCAAAATCCACGAGGGGGGGCTCCATCGCATGCCGGCGATGACGATCCCGAAGATGATCATCAACGAGGGGGCCGCCAATATCTCGATGGAGTTCTCCCTGCGCGGCCGCGCTCACTCGATCCCGACCGCCTGCGCCTCGGGGACCGACGCCATCGGCCAGGCGTTCGATCTTCTGCGCTGCGGACGGGCCGACGTCGTCGTCACCGGAGGGACCGAGGCGGCGATCAACCAATTCGGCATCGCGAGCTTCTGCGCGCTCAAAGCGCTCTCGACCAATTACAACGATACCCCCGAGAAGGCCTCGCGCCCGTTCGACACCGACCGCGACGGCTTCGTCATGGGCGAAGGGGCGGGCATCCTGATTCTCGAGACGCTTCAGCACGCCCGCCATCGCGGCGCGAAGATTCTCGCCGAGGTCTGCGGCTGGGGAGCGACAGCCGATGCCTTCCATCTCACCGCTCCCGACCCGAACGGCACCGGGGCCTCGGAGGCAATCGCCCTGGCGCTGGCCGACGCCCGAGCCGAGGTCGGCGAAATCGACTACATCAACGCCCACGGAACCGGCACGCCGACGAACGACCCGATCGAAACCGGCGCGATCAAAAAGGTCTTCGGCAAAGACGCCTACCGCCTGAAGGTCTCCTCGATCAAGGGACATATCGGCCACTGCCTCGGCGCCGCCGGCGGCCTGGAGGCGATCGCCACCGTCCTGGCCCTGCGCGACGGTTTCTGTCCCCCGACCATCCACCTCGACCACCCCGACCCGGCCTGTGACCTGGACTGCGTCCCGAACATCGGCACCGCCGCCCCCCTGCGCGCCGCGCTGAGTATCTCGCTGGGCTTCGGCGGGCACAACAGTGTGCTGATGTTCCGACGGTTTGAGGGGCGATCTTATCCGAAAGCAGGGGGCGATTGAGTCCCGGAAGCGGGATGATTTTGCCTCGGGGTATATCTGGACAAGGATAGGTTTGGCATTATACTAAGCGGACACAAGTGCGGGAATGTAGCTCAGATGGTAGAGCAACGGACTTTTAATCCGTAGGTCTCGGGTTCGAGCCCCGACATTCTCATAACACACAAGCAAGCCGCGCCCCCTGATGGGGCGCGGTTTTTTGTCCTCCCCGCGCGATAGGGAGGGAATCTTAAATCACTTCTTCCCGTACATCGGCAGATACCGATACGGCGTCTCGAGTATCAGCACCGAAAGCGCCGTATTGAGCAGCCGTCCGCCGTCGTTCAAATACCGGTCGTAGAAAAGCCAGCTTCCCGACTCGTGGGGACGCCCCTGTTCCCCGCGCGACTGCGTCGCGATGAGGAACTCCCGCAGGGGGACAAACGCCTTCTTCCAGGCCCGCCCGCCGACTTGGAACATCGCCAGGGCCCCATAATACGCGAAGTAGAGGTTGCAGACAAAGCGTCCGTCGTCACTGATGAGGATTCTGTCGTCACGCTGGGCCCGGTTTTTCTTCACCGCGTTCCAGTCGTCGTTGATTTCCGAGAACCAGATGCCGAGGTGATTCATCCCCCGTTTGAGCCGGCGGTCGCTCGGAGTCCAGCCGAGGTATTCGCGAACAAGCAGACTGGCGGCGGTCGTTCCCCAAAGCGCCGACTCATTTTCGCCTGACTGAGGCATATACCGATAGAGCGCCCCCCCGTCGGAGGCACACATATCGAGGAACGCCGAAACCTGGTAATAGACCTGCGGCTCGATCGTGAATCCGGCGGAAATCCCCGATTTGATCGCGAGCATCACCCACCCGGTCACCGAGGTATCGCCCGAGGAGTACTCGGGGGCATGCCCCTGATCGCCCACCGAGGTGTACCGCCAGCCGCCGTCGTTGAACTGCGAGGCGATAATGAACCGAATCGCCCCCTCGGCGTACGGCCTGAGCTCCTCGTCGTGCGTCATCTCGTACGCTTCGCAAAGGGTCAGCGCCGCGATCGCCTGAACATACATCCCCTGCGAATTCGCGCCGGCGCGCAGATCAATACCGTACTCGGTCTGACGCGATCGATAGCGAAGGTACTCCAGTCCGGAGCGGATATTCTCTTGATATTGGTTTTCATTGCGGTGCGTGTAGCCGGCGCCTAAGAAGGGGAGCAGTGCCATACCGGTAGCCGCCATGCGGCTGGGATGAAGCTGCCCGCGATAGCCCATCCCGCCGGCGGTAGCCGCCGAATTGGTGCACTGCCCCTGACATTCCCCCTTTTGAAAATTATCGTCCGAAGCGTTGAGGTCAAACGCCCAGCCGCCGTCGGGCAGCTGATGGCGCGCCAGCCACGCCAGCCCCGCCTCGACCGCCAGCTCGCTGGTCTCGGTGGTATCCCCCTCGTGCCCGGGCAGACCGCGCTTGCGCCCCTCGGAGCTGCGGCCGCTGGTGATCCCCTGAAGGACGACGGGGCCGCCGCTTTTTTCCGCGTCCCCCTGGGTTAATGCCTGCTCACCGGCCGATACCTCCTCGGGAAGCGGGACGTTCGGCTCGATCAGGTTTTCCAGGTCGATCATCGTCGGATCGCTCGCCGCGAAGTTCTCTTCGGGCAGTATCTCAGGAACCGTCATCGCCGAGACGGTATCGTCGAAGTTCATCTCGCCGATCGAGTCGACCAGCTCGGCGGCGTCGTCGTCGGAAAAGCCCGCGGCCAGCGGTTCCCCCAACTGGGTTCGAAGCTCTTTCTGAAAGACAAAGACCGCTAAAAAGATAAAAACAAACAGGTGGAAGACGACACTGACCAAATAGCCGTAACTCTCGCGGGAGGAGGCGGCCGAGAGGATTTTATCGGTCACCGTCTCGTTCGGGTCATTTCCCCTGCCGGGGCTGAAAAGAGCGGGCCAATCGGCCTGGTCGTCCCCGGCGGACCAGTTGATCCGGCCGTCTTCCGGCGGGGAGGCGTTTCCCCCCAGCTGAAGCCGGACCTGCTCGGGATCAAGCGGCTCGGGCGGCGGCGCAACCCCCTGACGAACCAGATCGTCGGCCGAATAGATCAGCCGATCGTCCGAATCGTCTTTGCCGGGCTCAAACGGGGGAGATGTCATCCTCTACGCCTCTGGTCACCGCTTTTACGGATACCTCACTTAAATCGGGTAAAGCGATGTGGGAGAGGGTATATCCTAACCGAGTGAATCTCCCCCATCGGCCCTTTGCCGCCGCGCGCCCTTTAAAGGCGCGCCTCAGCGCTCGTCGACCGGCTTATAATCGTTCAGCGGGGCACCGGTATAGATCTGGCGCGGCCGAATGATACGGGTCGACGGATTGTCGTACTGCTCTTTCCACTGGGCGATCCACCCGGGGAGCCGGCCGATAGCGAACATCACGGTGAACATATCGGTCGGAATCCCCATCGCGCGCAGAATGATGCCGCTGTAGAAGTCGACGTTCGGGTAGAGCTTGCGCTCGATGAAGTACGGATCTTCCAGGGCAAGCCCTTCCAGCTCGCGGGCGATCTCCAAGAGCGGGTCGGACGTCTTGAGTTTGGCGAAGACGCGGTCGCAGGCCGACTTAAGAATTTTAGCGCGCGGGTCGTAGTTTTTGTAGACCCGATGCCCAAAACCGTAGAGCCGGAACGGATTAGACTTGTCTTTGGCCGCCTCGATGCACTCCTGCGGTTTCTTCCCGCCGTTGTAGATGGACTCGAGCATCTGCATCACTTTGACGTTGGCGCCGCCGTGAAGCGGCCCCCAAAGGGCGTTGACCCCGGCCGAAATCGAGGCGAACAGGTTCGCCTTGGCGCTTCCGACCACCCGAACGGCGCTGGCCGAGCAGTTCTGCTCATGGTCGGCGTGGAGGATCAGGATCAGATTCAGGGCGTCTTCGATTTCGGGGAGAACCTCGTACTGCCGATACGGGATCGAGAACATCATGTGGAGGAAGTTCTCGCAATAGCGCAGCGACGGATCGGGGTAGATGAAGGGGAGCCCGGAGTTGCGTCGGTACGTGAAAGCGGCGATCGTCCGAACCTTACTGATCAGCTCGGCGGCCTGCATCATAAACGACTGCTCGTCGGGGGGCATCAGGAACTCTTCGTAGTAGCACGCCATCATGCTGATCATCGACGAAAGGACGACCATCGGCGGCGCCTTCGGCGGAATGTAGTGCATCTGATGCGTCAGCCCCTCGTGAAGGAGCTCGTACTGCGTGAGCATGCCGCGGAACTCGGACATCTCGGCGGCGGTCGGGAGATGCCCGAAGATGAGCATCCAGGCAACCTCGATGAAGTTCGGCTTCGGCCGGTCGAACTGCTCGATCGGGATTCCGCGGTAGCGGAGAACCCCCTTATCCCCATCGATATAGGTGACCGCGCTGCGGCAGATCCCCGTGCTTCCCAGGGAGGGATCATAGGTGATATATCGATGCTTGGAGTAAAGTTCGGAGACGTCAATCGCCCTCCCTCCCTCGGTATCGGTATAGACCGGAAGTTCAATACTCTTGCCGTCGACCGTCAATTGGGCCGTGTCAGACAGAGCCTTTTCGCGCTGGGACATATTCTACCCCTCTATATCTATGCGTTCAGACAACTCCCCCGGGTAGCTATTATACCACCGCGGGGGGAAGAGGGAAGGTTCTGCTAACGCGGGGGAGCGCCGCGGCAAATATCCTCGGCCTGTGCGGCAAAATGGGGATTCGGACCGGTTCCTCTTGAATAAACTCCCTTAAGAAAAACTGCTCTTGCCCCGTGTTGTCTTAATCTGTACTATCCCCCCCAAGAAGCGTTTTCTCCCTTGGGGAGAGGGTGCGCCGACACCGTTTTTCTTGGGGAAAAGACGAAATGATACTTTCGTTCGAGAGCCAACAGCTATGAGAAGCATAACGAGACAGGAAATCACCCAGCCGGTACGGATCCTGCCGCGCAAGTCTATCCCGCGGTCGGTTCTGTTCCTGTTCGCGGTCGTTCTCGGTGTGGTTTTGACCCACGGCGAGGCGGCGGCCTATAGGGGCGCCGGCGGCGCGGGAGCGGGCATAGAGGTCTCGGAGGAGATCTCCGATGTCTCCCTTCCCCCGTTCAACGAACAGATCGCCCGCAAGGCGTTTGCCGAGGCGATGCGGGGGCAAAACTCACCGCAGCAGCAGACATTCTGCCTGTTCAAGAGTGATCCTGAAGAAATCGGCCGCCGTTTCCTGGCGATTCTCCCTCCCGAATTAAGTCAAGCAACGCAGTACCGCGTCGACCAGACGCAAAAGACACTCACCATCACCGGTCCGCCTCAGGCGATCGCCTCGGCCGGCGAGCTCATCCCCCGTATGGACGCCAACCTCCAGCTCGACGACGGAAGGATCGACTATGGTCTGGCCGCCGCGGTGACAGATAACCGCCCCGCCGGGCTCCCCGAGGAAGAAAAGCCGTCCGAGCCGTACTACGACCCGAACGAGAACCGCGTCGTGCGCACGCTCAGCGAGCCGAAGAACGCTATTCTCCCCCCCAGCAGCGAGTCTCTGGGGATGGCCGTCCTCGGCCAGGACAGCGGCTCGGTCCCGAGCGGTCCCGACGCCGAGCAGACCCCCGACGTCGCCGTCTATGCCTGTCCCCCTATGTCGATCGCCGTGGCGGTGGCGCGTCTGAAGCAGTCGTTCGCCCAATATCCCGAGGTGACCATCACCTCCGATCCGCAGGCCGGCAAGATCATCGTCTACACCACGCGCCATCGGCATGCCGAAATCAAGAGCTTCCTCGATTCGATCGGGATTAAGCCGTTCGACCTGCAGAATCAGCCGGCATGCGCGCCTCAGTACGCCGTCGGCACGGCCCAGGCGAACCCGGCCGCCGCCGGTTCCGCCGCCGTCCACAGCGGCGCGGGCC
>CADBTE010000288.1 GCA_902797455.1 uncultured Planctomycetota bacterium
GGGGACGCCGCCGAGACGATGATGTTCCTTTCCGCGGCCGAACTGGCCCGCCGAATCGGTTACGACAGCGGCCGGAGTTTTTCGATCCTCACCCCGGCCGGGGAAGTCCTCCGGCCCGAGGAGTGGAACAGTCTGATCTTCTTCCCCGCCGCGCTGCCGGCGCGGTCGGTTTCGTATTTCCTGGCGGTGGAAGAAAACCAATCGCCGAAGGGGTTCTCGGCCGCCGCCGACACGGGCTCCTCCAGCGCCGCGCTGCCCGGCACGATGCAGCAGACCGACTCGCCGTCAAACGGGGCCGGCGGCGCCGAGCCGGACGATGAAACCCTCGCGGGGGACCTCTCCTACCCCGCCTTCTTCGAGGAGCGAAACCTCGTCGCCAACGGCATTTTCGCCGGGGACGGCCCGTTCCCGGACGGATGGAAATCGGGAAAACGCGACGGATACACCTGCCAACGCTGGACCGAAGGAGATAAATCGGGGGTCGAAATTTCGGCCGACGAGGAAGCGGCCCGGCATTGGGTCGGCCTGCGGCAGAGTGTTCCGGTTCAGGGGGGCTCGACTTATTTCGTCGCCGTTAAAGTCAAAACCCTGGAGGGGAAACCGTATCAAATGTACTATCACCAGCACACCGCCGGCGGTTCCCTTTCCAGCGGCGGAATGTGCGGGACCAAACACGCCCCCGGCGGGGCCGGCTGGAAGATTCTCTATCAGATGATCCCCACCGCGCCGGACACCGCGCAAATCGAACTTCACCTGACGCTCGGATCGGCGGGGCGCTACCGGATCACCGATTTGGTCTTCCTCCCCATGGCCGATACGGGAAAGGTTATCACCCTCGGCGGGGGAACAAACGGCGTGTTCCAAGTTCCCTCGGTGGTAAAGGTCTTCCCCGAAACGGTCTTCTCTGCCGACAGGCAGCCGATTTCACAGCAAAATCCCGCCGTGGTCTGCGCCGCCCGCAACGAGGACGAAACCCTCCAGCTCGCCTTCCGGGAAGAGCAAGACGGCCTGTGGCGAATCGACGTTCAGCCGCCGGTTTGCGAATCGAACCAAACCCTTCCCCGCCCCGAGGCGGGGGCGGTCGGTTACGTGCCGGTCAATTACCCGACAAGCTACTATCACCTGCCGTATGACAGGAGCTATCTGCGGCAGATTCCGACGGCCTCACCCAGCAGCGACGGCTGGGCCGGGCTGTGGCCCGACCCGGTCATCCCGATCGCGCTGGACGGGGCCGAAGCCCCCTCGGCGTTCGATCCGGCCGGCGAGTACGATAACGATTCGCACCGGCTCGCGGCGGCGGGGAAATCGGGGCTTCTGGAACTGACCGCCGGCCGGGCCCGCTCCCTGTGGCTGACGATTCACGTTCCGGCCGACGCCGCCCCCGGACTTTACACCGGACAGGTGCTGCTCACCTCCCTCGACGGCCGGACCAAGCGGGTCTATCCCTACCGGGTCCGGGTCTTCTCCACGTCGCTGCCCGATCAGCCGGCCAGCGGCGCGACGTACGATCTGAGATCTGACGACGCGTTCCTCCGCGAGGGCGAAACGGCGAAAGATGTCCGCAAGCGGCTGATCGAGTTTATGGCCAAGCGAAAAATCTCCCCCGATACGATTCCGGTGGCCCCGCCGCTGAAGTACGATCCGCAGACCGGGCAGACCTCGTGCGACTGGACCGAATTCGACGAAACAGCCGAGTGGTATTTCGACCAACTGCACGTGCGCTGGTCGTACGCCGGCTGGTTTTATGAGTTTGGCTGGGGACTTCCGCCGAAGTCCCTCGAGGGGGTCAATCCCTATCCGGGGGAATACCCGTATCCCGACGCCGACCGGGCCGTTTTGAACGACGACTACAAGAAGGTCTATCAATCGCGGCTGGCGTGTTTCTGGAACCACATGAAAGAAAAGGGGTGGCAGGACAGGTTTGTGCTTTACCTCTCCGACGAGCCGTTCTATTCCAATCCCGACATCATCAAGCAGATGAAGGCCATTTGCGACATGATCCACGAAGTCGACCCGGCCATCCCGATCTACGTCAGCTCGTGGCGCCATATCCCGGAGTGGGACGGCTCGATCGACGTGTGGGGAATCGGGCACTACGGGATCGTCCCCCCCGAACAGCTCGAAAAATCGAA
>CADBTE010000289.1 GCA_902797455.1 uncultured Planctomycetota bacterium
ACTGCTCAGCGCCGAACAGACGATGTACGGTGTTTATGTCAGTTACCTTGACAGTGTTCGGACTTTTTTGGAGACCCGGGCGGTTCTTCAGGGGTTTATGCTCCGGGGAGGGTATGATGAACCCTAAACGGTACTGTTTTTCATAGGACCGTTTTTTATTGACAGCGCGGAGGGCAGGCGGTACAATCGACTTGTGTTCGGACGGCAGGCGCGAACCGTTTTGCTTTAGGGTTCTTCGATGGGGTCGGCGATAAGCATTCCACTGGCGGTGATGGTCTTCGTGCACTCCCTCTTGGGGTGTATGAGCGCCTGCTGCTGTACCGAGGCCTTCCGCGTCTTCGACTTCGGCCACGCCGGCGGCCGGCATAGCTGCCAGCTGCGCGCCGACATCCCTCATCACCACGATTTCCCCTCGGTTCGCCACCACGGCGACCATTTTCACGGTGTTCTCGGCCACGCTCACCATTGTCACTGTGCCCTTTGCGCGCGGGAGGTTCCCCACGATCACCAGGGATGTCACTGCCATTGTTTGGAGATTGAGTTTTCTCATCCGAGTCTCCGCGCGGTTCTCGAGAACCTTCTCGCCTCGGTCTGCCCGGCGGCGCTGGTTGATTGTTCCGCGCAAAACAGCCCCGCCGCGCCGCTCGGCGCGGGGGCCTTCGCTCTTTGGTCCGGGGCCCCGGTTCCCTCGGGGGTTCCCCCGCGTCTGTTCTTCGAGCGTTTTCTGATCTGACACCAACCGGTTCACGTGCCTCCCAAAGGGGCTTCCTCTGTTCTTTTCCCCAGCGATCCCGCGTCACGCCTCGGGGCATGTCGTGAGGAATTTCGCGTTGCAGGGAGCGTATGTACCGATGTCTGGATCTTGGAAAAAAGCTGTTTTCGTCAAACCGCTTCTGGTATTGTTTTGGGTCGTCTTTTTCGCGGGGACGGTCGGCCTTCTCGGAAAAGCCGTCCCCGGTTCCCGCGCGGCGATTCACTATGTCGCCGGCTGTCTGCGTCTGGGGCCCGTCGCCGAGCGTTTTCTCCCCCTGGAGGATCATCACGGCGGGGATGGGCATCACCATGAGGAAGATGAGGAGCATCACCACGAGGAGTCTTCCCCGCCGGCCGGTTTCGCTAAAGAAATCACGCTATCTCAAGCGGCGCTGAGGAATTTCCAGATCGACGATTCCGCGATCGCGGCCGTCGAGGTGAGCGATTACCACCGGACGTTTTCCCTCCCGGGGATTTTGTGTGAACGTCCGGGGCACACGTTCATCGACGTTCCCTCTCCGGTGTCGGGGGTGGTGACGCGCGTCTGCCACGAGGAGGGGGAGGTCGTCCGTCCCGGCGAGCCGCTCTTTGAGATTCTGCTCAACCGCCAAGAGATGATTCAGGCCCAGGGGGAGTACCTCTCCGCACTGAAGGCCAACGAGATCAATCACTCGGAAATCGAGCGTCTCAGCGCTCTGGACGCGGGGATCGTTCCGCAGAAGAAGCGGGAATTGGCGTATGAGAATCAGCGTCTCGGCGTAGAGATTGTCAACCTGCGGCGAACCCTGGAGCTGATGGGGCTCCCCGCGGCGCAGATCGACAGCGATCTGGAGCAGCGGCGGGAGATCATTCAGTCGATATCGGTCCTGGTCCCCGAGATCCCTCATGAGGGGAACCCCGCCCCGGACACCGAACAGATCGTGACGATGGACCAGCTCAATGTCTGTGTCGGGCAGAACGTCACCGTTGGGGAGGCACTGTGCCATCTGACGAACCTCGGTTCCCTGGTGATCAAGGGACGGGCCTTCGAGGAAGATCGGGACCGCCTGGAGACGGCGCTAAAAAATCGGTACGAAGTTACCGCGGTTTTCGGAGGCAATCATTCCCGAGAGGTGATCTCGGGACTGTGGATCCGTTCGATCGAGAATCGCGTTGATGCCGACAGCGGTGCCCTGAGCTGCTGTATCGACCTCGCCAACCGGGGGGACGTCTATCGGGCGGGGGATCTTTCGGGCAGTCCCGACGACCAGAGGCGTTACGTGACCTGGCATTTCCAGACCGGAGAACTGTGCGAGCTGCGGATTCGGTACGACCTGATTCCTAATTGTATCGTTCTCCCGGCCGACGCCGTGGCCAGTGATATGGGAGAGACCTGTGTCTTCGAGTGGGTCGGGAGCGAAAACGCTCAAAAGATCTGGCGCCGGACCCCCGTTCACCTTCTGGAAAAAACCAAGGATACCGCCGTGATCGCCAATGACGGTTCGATCTTTCCCGGCTCGCTGGTGACCGTCAAAGGGGCAGAGCTTCTGCTCTCGGCCCTGGCCGCGCAGAATCAGAAGGCCGCCGGCGGCGGGGGGATTCAGCACGGCGATCACGTTCACTAATCGCGGAAGAAATCCGCTTGCATCAATGGTGTAAAGAATAAAAACAAAAAAATATGTTTAATACCATAATTCGGTTTTCATTGAATCATCGGTTGATCGTCCTGGTCTTCGCGGCGGTTCTTCTGTGTGTCGGAACCACTGCCGCGCGGCGTTTGACCGTCGATGTTCTCCCCGATTTGAACCGCCCCCGGGTGGTGGTGATGGCCGAGTGCCCGGGAATGGCGCCGGAAGAGGTCGAGACGCTGGTGGTCGTCCCGATCGAGACCTACCTCAACGGCGCGGCGGGGGTGAAGGCGCTGCGCAGCAGCTCCACCGCCGGTCTGGCGACGGTGACGGTCGAGTTTGACTGGGGGGCCGAGACGGGAAACTGCCGAAGAATCGTCGATGAACGGCTTCAGCTGTCCGCCGGACAGCTCCCCGAGGGGATCGTCCCCCGGATGCTCCCGACCGGTTCGATGATGGGGCAGGTGATGTACCTGACCCTTTGGGACGACGCCGAAGAACTCTCGGGGATGGAACTTCGCTCTCTGGCCGACTGGGTGGTTCGCAAGAGAATCCTGGCTTTGGGCGGGGTCGCCGAGGTTCTGGTGATCGGGGGGGATCTGAAACAATATCAGGTGTTGGCCGACATCGACCAAATGGCGAAATATCAGGTGACGTTCTGCGACATCGAGGAGGCGCTGCGCGGAAGCAACCGGAATGTAACGGGCGGTTTTTTGACGGACCAGGGGCCGAACGAGCTGCTGGTTCGCTCGATGGGACGCGTCGACGATTACCGCCAGCTCGAGTCGCTGGTGGTCAATCCGAACGTGGTACCCCCCATCCAGCTGCGTCAAGTGGCGAGTATTGTCGAGGCCCCGGCCGTGAAGGTGGGGTCGAGCGGCATCTATCTGAAGAACCCCGACGGAACCCGAACCGCTCGAGATTCGGTCGTTCTCATTGTCGAAAAGCAGCCCGGCCAGGATACCCGGGAACTCTCCCGGCGAATCATCGATGTCGCCGCGGATATCCAGCGGGGGATCAACCTCAC
>CADBTE010000290.1 GCA_902797455.1 uncultured Planctomycetota bacterium
AATCCCCGAAACCGTCCGCCGGGCCGGTTCGGGGATTTCATTGATCTGGGCTTCCCTCCCATTACTCAATCACGATCATCGTATACGCCTTAAGCCCCTCTTTCGGCAGAACGGCTTTGACGAGGTTGTCCTCGCTTTGCGAGAACGCCAGGTCGATCTGGCCGTCGTAGTCGGGGGAGATGACGTAGATCCGGGCTGCCTTTCGGTCAAAGGGGATCTCGAAGGGCATGTCCTTCTCCATCGGGGGGAACGGAACCTCGGGGAGGGTCGCGGCGTCGACCGTCAGGCCGACCGGCGGGTTGACGCCGGTGGCGTTGAGCAGGTGGATGATCAGTTTCCCTTCCTTGCGGTAGAGGGTGGTATAGACCTGGCGCGGGGCGTCGATCTTCCAGTATCGGGCCTCGCCGATGATGGTGTCGAGCAGCTCGTGGAAGACCGCGGCGGTGTTGGTGTCATAGCGGAACGGGTTTTGATGCGCGTTGCGGGGGCCCAGCGGCGGGGCGTGGAACATCGAGCCGAGCATCGTCGGGGTGTAGAAGATCGTCCCCTTGCCGTAGTCGGCCCGGTAGAGAAGCTTCGGTTGTGAACCGTCCGCCAGCGTCACATAAGCGGCGGTCGCCTCATGGGCTTTCATCCCGTCGCCGGAAATCGGGCAGCTGTCCGGCAGCGGGGCGAGGTTATCGCACTTCGAGCCGTCGCGGCGGAACAACTCGGTTGTGTCGACCCGCCGCGGCTCGGGAGAGAAGCCGAACGGCTCGGCGAATCCCCACTCCTCGCGCGGATTCCCCCACTGGTCGAACAGCGCGGTGGCGCCGGTGACGCACAGCCGCCCGCCGCCGCGCACGTACTGCTTGAGCAGCTCGATCGTCTCGTCCGAGACCGACTCCAGCGTCCCGGTAAAGATCACCGGGTACTTCGAGAGCTTTTCGGCCGTCATCGAGCCGCCGCCGATCACCTGGCACGGAACCCGCGCCTCCTGGAGCGTCTGGATCAATCCGATCAGTTCCACCTCCATCGTCGAAAGAACGTTCCGGTCCCGGGCCGAGGGGAGGAAGAGCACCCCGGTCGTGACCAGCGGCCGGCCCCCGCCCAGCTCTTGGGTCCGGCCGAGGAAGGGGTAGAAATCGGTCCCCCCCTCGGGGCAGACCATTTCGGGGCAGGGGGTCGCCTGATGGTGCATATGGTGCATCGCCCAGCAGAGGTAGACCGCCTCCCAGGTGCTGTGGTAGCTCCAGCTGAAGCTGGGGAGCCCGTAATCGGCCAAAAACACATTCTTAAAATTGATCAGCGCCAAAACGCAGCGAACGCTCATAAAGACGTTGCGCGTCATGATCTCGGTCCCGATGTAGTCGCAGCCGCGCACCATTTCGGTCAGGTCCAGGCCGGTGATCTCCGGCGCCCAGGGACTGCACAGGTCGCTGCTGTACGTCATAAGCGTGATGTTCGGGTTGATCTTATTGAGCTCCCGGCGCAGGTTCACCTCCCAGTCGCCGATCTTCTTTTTGCGCCACTCGATCCAGGCGCGCCAAAGCTCGGAGTTCTTATTTTTGATGCGCGGGTCACATTCGTTCAGCGGGATGTCTCAGCCGGTCTCCTCTTTGAAACTGGCGCGGCAGTGGGAGCAGGTGCAGTGATAGTCGGGGAAATAGATCTCGTCGGTCATCAGGCCGTCCAGGCCGGCGCGCACCAGCGCGCGCAGATACTCGTAATAGGTTTCGTTGAACTTGGGGTTCATAATGCAGAACATAAAGTTCGGCAGCTGGGTCCCCATCTGCCGCGAGACCTGATCGAGCCGCGAGAGCATCACCCGGTGGCCGGTCTCCTCGTTCCACAGGAGGGTCGCGTCGTGATGGTCGACGACCTTAATCCCCCGCTGGTGCGCCGCCTCGCTGTAGCGCCGCAGAACCTCGACCGTCCGCTGCAGATTGGCCGGATAGGTGTGCCGCGAATGAAGCCCGCTGTTGAGCACCGCCGTGACGTGCTGGCTTTGCAGCTCGTCCATAAACCGGTTTAAGACGGTCGGCTCGTCGTACTCGAAGACCGCGCTGGAGTTGCCGCACATCTTGCGCAGCATCGCGTCGAAGCGCCACATCAGCGCCGGGTTATCGGCGGCGGGCAGACACGTCTGGCGGACAAACGGCTTTAAGGGGCCCGATTGCTCCTGGCCGGCCTTCGGCATCGGGTAGCGGTCGATCGCGGTCTTGTAGACCGGCGGATCGGCCGTATTGGCGTTATTGTAGATCACCGACGGCTCGAAACCGTCGCTGACCCAGAAATTCCTTCGGAAGGTGAAGTCTTCCGCCAGGGTGGCGAACATCTGGACCCCGAGGGTGGAGATCAAAAAATCGCCGCGGAAATCAAGCACCGCCTCCCCCTCGTCGAGCCACACCGGGAACGAGATATCGGCCGCTTCGGCCTGAGGCAGCGAAAAATCGCTCAGCACTTCCCGCCCGTTGCAGTCGATGGAGAAGTGATTCTCCTCCCCGGTATCGTTGCCGACCCCGACGGTCAGGCAGTAGAGCCCCGGCCTAAACCCGCGAAGGATGAGCGACTGATCGGTCCCCGCCACGGCGCTGTAATAGGCCCCCGGCGACTGATTGCCGACCACCCGCAGCGTCTCGGCGCTTCGCCATCCGCGCTGGTTCTCGTCGGTGAAGACCGTCCGGTCGAGCGAGGTATACTGGCCGCCGTGGGTTTCGGCGCCGAACGAGTAGAACGCCTCGGGGGGGAAGTCGGACCGATAGGAATACGTCCGCCGCGAGTGCCGCTTGTCGTAGTCGCCGAACGTCCCGGCCGTAATGACGAGCTTCAGGGCCGACATGCCGCCGAAGGCGGTAAAATCGACCCCGCTGGACAACAGGAGCTTATCGCCCCGGCGCTCGACCTCCCACTGCGAGCGGACCGCCCCGTTGTCGCAGTCGGCCGCCTCGTCGTCGTACGGTCCGCGCGGATTAAAGTCAAACAGAAGCTCCCGGCCGCGC